>CALMJN010000459.1 GCA_937864385.1 uncultured Methanosarcinales archaeon
ATTGTGCGCAAAGCCAATGCCATAGTGGAGGAGGAGGTTGCCAAGTACTCCCCCTGGCAGGCCTTTGCTGCCCTGCTGGGCAAGGCCACCGGGGTCAAGGGCGATGTCCGGGTCTACGGCTGGGTGATCGCCGTCCGGGCCGTCACCTCAAGGGATGCCATGACCGCCGACGTGATGGAGCTGCCCTGGGAGACGCTGCGGCGCATCTCCAGCCGCATCACCGGCGAGATGCCCACTGTGGCCAGGGTGGTCTATGACCTCACTCCCAAGCCGCCGGGGACGATTGAGTTCGAGTGATATTTTAAATTAAATTTAAATATCAATTCTTGATCCAATTTTTTAATCTAATTTTAAGATACACATGCTGCAAAAGTCATATCAGGCTCATGAGCGGATAGTCCTTCTCCTGGTCGTACTGCAGCCTGGCCGTGACGATCTCTCCCTGGTAATCGATCACCACATGGGCGTCGATCATCCTGCCCTCCAGCTCCCCATAGCCGAAGACATTGGCAGCAAGCATCTCCCTGTCGATCCTGACCTCGACCTCCCGGACATATGGCTGCAGGGATATGCTCTCCTGCATGGCCCTCTCCAGGCTTGCTGCCGTTTTCGAGCTCACAGGCGCTCCCACGAACTGATGGTAGAGCGCACCTAATTTTATTCCCGCCTCAAAGGCGGCTATCTCTCTTTTCGTAGGCGTGTGATCACCACCGGGCTGATCATATAAAGCAGGATGAGCGATGCCAAAAGCAGAGCGGCATATAAGACATCGGCCATTTCATGTCGCCATAAGACCACCGCCGCCACCAGAATGTAGACGCCGCTGAAAATGATCATCAGACGCAGATCCCTGATCTTGGGGTAGGGAATGCTGCTGGTCATGAGCAGGGCCAGAAAGAGCATGAGAAGGATCGTCAGCATGGGCATATCCAGCAGAACGCTGGCAGACAGGGCTATCCCTGCTGCGGGGATGGGAAGGCCCTCAAAGTGCTGATCGCCCTTTTCCGAGACGACATTGAAACGGGCCAGGCGCAGTGCTCCGCATAGAAGAAAAAGCATGGCTATGGGCCAGATGCTGGGCTGCAGATGAAAGGCGGATATGGCCAGAAACGGCGGAGCCAGGCCGAAGGAGACCAGATCGGCCAGGGAGTCCAGATTGGCTCCCAGGGGGCTGCCCCCCATCTTCCGGGCCACCAGTCCGTCCAGGCCGTCGGCCATGGCCGCCAGAAGTATGAAGACCAGGGCATATTGGAAGGATGAGCCAGCTGTAGCGGCTCGGCCTGCAAAGAGGATGGCCAAAAATCCGAAGACCAGGTTCAAAAGGGTGAAGATGTCCGGCGGCCTTATGACCCGGAAGACATTCATGAGCTCCTCACGGCTATGACCGTCTCTCCGGCCCGGACCTTATCGCCCTTGTCAACCCTCAGGTAGTAACCCTCCGGGATGCTGACCTCCACTCTGGAGCCGAAACGGATCATTCCTATCCTCTCCCCTCTGGCCACCCGGTCGCCGGGCTCTACATAGCAGACTATCTTTCGCACCAGTGTGCCGGTTATCTGGCGGAGCTCCATTTCTCCGTCATCCGTCTCCAGATGCATCCGGGTCTGCTGGTTGCTGGCCGCCCGGTTCATGAACGCCGGCAGGTGAGTGCCCTTTTGGCGCTCTATATCCTGCACCAGGCCGTCCAGGGGTGCCCGGTTGACATGGACATTGGAGGGGCTCATAAATACTGCTACTCGCTCCGGCGTGGCCAAAACGACCTTTCCGTCCGCCGGAGAGAGCATGCCCTCCCCCAGAGGAATGCGATCCGGGTCCCGGTGAAAGAAGAGCATAAAGGCAAAGCTGGCCATGGCTACCGCGGACATATACCAGTTTCCTGCCGCAGCCAGGAAGGCTGTGAGAAGCATGGGAACCGATACCCATGGCGTTGAACCCTTGGCCAGTTTCATACCGCATCTCCTCTTCTCGGCTTTATCTCTGCGGCAAGATCGTCTATGATTGATAAAAGCTCCGGCAATAGGAGGAAGACCAGATAGGATACGGCCAAAAGAGCAGCAGCCGAGCCGATCTTGGCGATGAGATTATGGGCTATATCAAAGCTGTTCTCTCCAAACCAGCTCCAGCCATAGGCCATGATCACGAATCCATTTCTGATGATGTTCAGGCCATAGATGGAGAGGGTCGATGCCGCCAGGGCAGCCAGCTTGCGCCGGAGCGGTGCCTGCACCGATAAAATCAGGCCGGCAAAAAGAGCTATGCTCTCAATAGCAGTGCAGGCCAGGATTATCTGCACCGATCTGCCGTTGAGGCTCATCATATTCCAGCTCTCCAATACAACCGGGATGGAGAGAGATTGCAGGATGCTGGCTGTAATAGAAGTGGTAAATGCGATCAGGCCTGTCTGCAATGTCGGAATGAGGGCGAAGGGAAAATAGATCAATCCGCAGACCGCGGCGGCATAGCCGGCCCAGTAGCATGGACGGCAGGAGAGGCTCCTCTTTTTGACAGTCCAGGCCATGTAAAGGCAGAGAAGGCTGACAATGAAGAAGAGAACCACATTGACATAATCCTCTATATCCAGATAATGGCCGATCTTGCCCAGCCAGAATACGGAGAATAGCCCCCATCCCAGAGTGGCGGCCCGGGTGCTTCTGGTGAGAGCGGATGCTAAAAGCAGGCCCAGACAGATCCAGAGAAGAGAGGGAACAATCCAGTCCGCATTCATCAGGCCTTAGAAGCACCACAGGTTTATTTAGCATTATCTGCCAAACACTGCCGTGAGTTGTGGATTCATGTGGGGGTTTATGTTACCTGGTGGGCTCTTTATGAGTCGGGTTTCAAGTCTTGCTTATGCTGCGCTCTTAATCATTGCCTCATGCTCTCTGGCGGGAGCAGAGGATACTGCAGCCGGCGCTGAAGATAAGATAGATCCGGTGCTGGCAGAGATGATGGGGCAGGGAGAACAACGGGAGATTCCGGTCATAGTCATGCTCAGTGCCGGTAAGGATAATGATTTTGCCGGACTGGCGGAGCCGGCGGGCCTAGCAGTCAAATATCGCTACGGCCTCATACCCGGCCTGGCGGGGCAGGCCACAGGTCAGTCCATCTCCGATCTGGCCCGGGATGATCGGGTAGCTGGAATCTACTTTGACCGCAGCACCAGGCTTCTCCAATCCGGAGAGACCGGGCAAGCCGGATCGGATGAGAATGAGACGACTGAGGGAGCCGCCTCCTCCGGGCCAGAGAACTCCTCCTTGCCGGATGAGGCCTTTGCTTCCGAGTTTTCCCCGGAGGAGTATGTCTCTCCTGCCCATCTCATAAAGGCAGACCGGCTCTGGGAAAAGGGCATCGACGGGCGGGGAGTCAAGGTGGCGGTGATTGACTCAGGGATAGACAAGAACCATCCCGATCTGGTGGGCAAGGTGGTAGCGGAGAAGAACTTCCTCTCCGATGAGATCACCGCTGACGATCTCCTGGGCCACGGGACCATGGTGGCGGGAATCATCGCCGGGACAGGAGCGGCCTCAGGGGGAGAGTACCGGGGGATAGCGCCAGGTGCGGACCTGATCAGCGTCAAGGTCATCGACGGCCAGGGAGACGGAAAAGTCTCCGATATCATTGCCGGGATCGAATGGGCGGTTTACAGCGGGGCAGATGTGCTCAGCCTGAGCCTGGGGGGGATCAACCTGGGGGAGACCAATCCGCCCATCACCATGGCGGCGGACAATGCTGCTGCGGCAGGAGTGGTGGTATGCGTGGCGGCGGGAAACAGAAACAACAGCGATACCCGGGGGACAGCGGCAAAATCCCTGGCCGGGCCGTCTTCATCTTTTGCTTCCAGCAATTCAAGAGATGAAGAGAGAGGATATATGGAGAGCCTGGCCCGGCAGATGGGGGGAAGCGGGCCTGGAGAAACGGAGGAAGTCCCGGTCAGAGCAAAGCAGCTGGAAGGGTCCGATCAGCAGGATGTTCTGCTTCTCCTGGTTCCGGTTGTGGTGGCTCTGCCTCCCGGCCTGATCGACTCTCCCGGAGACGGAGTGAGGGTCATCACCGTGGGAGCGGCGGACAACAGGGGCAGGATGGCCGGCTTTTCCGGGTCCGGTCCCACCAGGGACGACAGGATCAAGCCGGATGTGGTGGCACCTGGTGTGGATGTAATCTCCACGGTTCCCTCCGGGCTCAAGAGGCCGGTCTATGTGGACGACTATTATGCCCGGGAGTCGGGAACCAGCCTATCCACTCCGGTGGTGGCAGGCCTGGCTGCCCTTCTCCTCCAGGCTGAGGACAGCCTGACCTCCGCCGGGTTCAAGGCGGCCATGACCCGGGGGGCAGAGAAGCTGGAGAACTCTCAGGGGGAGCCCTATGAAGAGTACTACCAGGGGGCGGGAATGATTGATGCTCTGGCCTCCTATGAGCTTCTGGAAAGCAGCAGCCGCATCTGCGGCGCCGTCCCAGACCTGTGGAGGGCGGGGAGATGGGCTTACTTGCCGGCGGGAAAGGGGGTTTATGTGGGGCTTGACGCCGGGGCGGACCGGCCTCAGAAGAAGATCTATGCCTTAGCACCAGGCGACGAGGACTGGAATCTGCGCTTTGTCTTTTTCAGTAACAGCAGCCTGGAGGAAGTGAAGACCGAGGTTGTCGGCGATGTATCGGAGTGGGTGAGCCTTCAGGCTCTTCCGGAGAGGATTGCGGCTAATGATCAGAAGGTCTTCTCCGCCTCCCTGGCTGTGCCTGAGGATGCGCACCCTGGAAAATACAACGGCAGCATCAGGATCTCCTCCGGAAGGGAGGTTCTGATGGAGATTCCCGTAAGTGTCGAAGTGGCGGCACCGCTGCATCTGTACAGCGGCACGGCCAATATCAGCGGGGCAATAGTTGGCAACGGCTGGGACTACTATTATCTGGAGACGGAAGCTGGCAGCTCAGAGTTCCAGGCCAAATTGAACTGGCAGGGAGAGGCTAATCTGGATCTGTTCTTGCTCTCGCCCACCAGCGAGTATTATGTGGGCGCTGCCTCTAATGGCTCCAGCCTATCTGACGTCTCTAGCCACTCTGACGCCTCTAACTCATCTAACCTCACTGACATCTCTAACGCTTCTAACCTCACTGACATCTCTAACGCTTCTAACCTCACTGACATCTCTAACGCTTCTAACCTCACTGACATCTCCAACGCCTCTAGCCTCTCAGATGTCTCTAACGCTTCTAACAGCTCAAACGTCTCTGACGGCAGCTATGGGTCCTCCGGGCGGGAGGAGACCGGCCGCATCAAGAGCCCGTCCTCGGGAAGGTGGCTGATTGCAGTGCACAGCGAGAATGCCACAGAAGAGGTGGGCTACCGGCTGGAGCTGGAGCATTTCAAGCTGGCATCAGAGCCGCAGCGCTGGAACCTGGAATCTGTGCCCGGCTCCAGGGCCCAGGCTCAGTTCGCTCTGCGAAATGCGGGAAAGGCCCTGGAGAACATCAGCTACAGCGGGGTGATCGACAGCAGCACCTCGGAGGAGCAGGAGGGAAAGGTAGAGCATAAGAAGACCTGGGAGTGGGCGGTCAATGCCAGCAACAGCACCAACAAGCTGTCCGCCACCCTCTTCACGGATGATAAGACCAACTCCAGCGAGCTGGCCCTGGTTTTGGAAAATCCGGCGGGAGATCCCTATGATGCCCTCTTGGGGACGGGCGATCTGGGGCCCCTGGAGGCGAGCAGCCCGGAGAGCGGCACCTGGAAGGTGAAGGTCTACGGAAATGATGTCCGGGATGATGCCGGTCAGGGATTCCGCGTTCTGCTCAAGAGCTACGGCCAGAATCCCTGGAGCTGGATAGAGACGCAGGGACCGGCGCGGCTGGAGAGCAATGAGAGCGCCGTCCTCTATGCCAATCTCAGCATCCCCGATGCTGCGGCCCAGGCCCGGCAGGACGGCTATATCAAGATCAGCTCGGAGAATCGCAGATTCGAGATTCCGGTCAGCGTCACCGTATCAGGAATAAGCCTGGATGGGCTGAGCAGGGAAGATGTCACAGACAGCGACGGGGATGGGCTCTACGATAGGCTCACCCTGGGCTTCGGGATCAATATTTCCGGTGGTGCCTCGGCCCCGGCCCAGTACCGGCTGAGGGGGACGCTGGCCGACTGCAACGGCAGCAGGATAGAGGGCCTGGAGAAGAGCTTCTCCCTGAACCAAAGCGGCATCGTTTACCTGAACATCAGCGGCAATGAAATCTGGAGAGCGGGACAGTGCGGCCCCCTCTCGGTCGAGAACCTCATACTCTACGACCTGGGCGGGACATATATCGACAGGTTCGAGAAAGAGATCAGCATAGACCGGGAGCCTAAGCAGTTCCAGCCGCCCGATGCCTATCTCACCGGAGAGTATCTCAACCGGACGAATGGCGAGTTCATCATCATCGGGGTGAACCTGACTGTGGAAAAGCCGGGCCGCTATGAGCTGGAGGGAACCATAGTCAACGACTACAAGGAGGAGCTGGACAGCGAGAGCGAGGAGGTGGATCTGCCGGCGGGCAACGTCACAGTGGAGCTGGGATTTGACAGCGAGGAGTTTGTCAGAATCGATGAGGTCTCCCGCATCCATCTACTGGACCTGGTGCTCTCCCGGGATGGGGTGGAGCTGGAGAGGGAGGAGTACCCCTATGTCACTGACGAAATGGATCCCAAGATCTTCTCCACCCCTGCAATAAGAATCGATCCGGATGCGGTCAGCCCCTCCGGCCGCCCGGTGATGCGGCTGGGCGGATCGAGGGGAGTGGCGCGGGTGGAGAACGAGAGCGCGGCCATATCCTGAGAGGGCTTAGGCCCTCCCGAATCTTTTTTCCTTAGAGATGGAGCACCATCTCGTCTTCCGCCACCATAATATGGGAAAAGCCCTCTGCCGTGGCTGCCGCCTGGTGGCGCATCTGGAGGCTGGTATATCGTCCGGCATCGAAGTGGGTGAGAGCGAGCTGCTTCGCTCGCGCCTGTCGGGCGATGTCTGCCGCATCCTGGGGGGTCAGGTGGGGCCACGCTTCGCTCTTCTCACCGGGGAGGAAGGCGCACTCGGCTATGATCAGGTCGGCATCCTCCGCCAGCAGGACGGCATTCTCGCAGGGCCCGGTGTCCGGGATGTAAGCGATGATCTTTCCATCCAGCTCCAGGCGGCAGCCCAGGCAGGGCGAGGCGTGAAGGAGGAAGCGGCAGTCCAGGGGAAAGGGCAGCTTGTAGGGGCCGGGCGATAGCTCCCGGATCTCCACAGGGTAGGGCTGGCGGTCCAGGGGGACGGTGAAGGGCTCGTTGATAATGGTGTTCAATACCCCGGCCGTGCTCTTCTGGCCCAGGATGGTGAGAGCGGGGAAGCTGAACTTGTTCATGACGTGCAGCCCCACGATGTGGTCTAAGTGGAAATGGGAGAGGAAGAGGAAGACGGGCCGATCGTCCTTGATATATCGATCGGCTTTGTAGATACCGTTTCCGGCGTCGAGGATGATGTGGTATCGCTCGGAGTTGATCAGGGTGCAGATGGTGCTGCCGGTGGGGCTGTCGTACCAGCCGTTGGTGCCGAGGAAGATGATGTCCATGATTAGGTCTCCAATGAGTGGCTTAAGCCGATAGCTCTACAAATTCGC
>CALMJN010000460.1 GCA_937864385.1 uncultured Methanosarcinales archaeon
TGGCCTCCAAGGCCACCGGCTTTCCCATCGCCATGGTCTCCTCGCTGCTGGCCGGGGGCCTCACTCTCGACGAAATCCCCTATTGGCGGAAAGGCACCCTGGAGAAGTACGAGCCTTGGGGCGACTACGTGGTGGTGAAGTTTGCCCGCTGGGCCTTCGAGAAATTTCCCGGCGCCGAGGATAAGCTCGGGACCCAGATGAAGGCCGTGGGCGAGGTCATGAGCATAGGCAAGACCTACAAAGAGGCATTTCAGAAGGCCATCCGGTCTCTGGAGAACGGTCGCTACGGCCTGGGCTTTGCAAAGGACTTCAACAAGAGGTCCTTATCAGAGCTCATGGGCCTGCTCCGGGAGGCCACATCGGAGCGGCAGTTCATCATGTATGAGGCCCTGAGAAAAGGGGCATCCATAGATGAGATTCACGCTCTGACCCATATCAAGCCCTGGTTTATCCAGCAGATGAAGCAGCTTGTGGATCGGGAAGAGAAGATCCTGGAGCATAGAGGCCGGGTCCCCCCGGACGAGCTTCTCATCGCCGCCAAAAAGGACGGATTTGCCGACAAATATCTCTCCCGGCTCCTGGCCGTCCCGGAGAAGGATATCCGCCGGGCCAGAATTCGTTTGGGCATGGTGGAGACATGGGAACCGGTTCCCGTGAGCGGAGTGGAAAATCAGGCCTACTATTTTTCAACTTATAACGGATCATCGGTTGGAGCAAAGAACAGCGCCCCGCAATCGATAAAGCAGGATAAGAAGGAGAGCGGCAGCCAGGGCAGTAGCCAGCGCAAGGTCATGGTCTTGGGAGGCGGGCCCAACCGCATCGGCCAGGGCATTGAATTCGACTACTGCTGCGTTCATGCCGCCTTCTCTCTGCGGGCCATGGGATACCGGACCATCATGGTCAACTGCAATCCGGAAACGGTCTCCACCGACTATGATACCTCGGACAGGCTCTACTTCGAGCCCCTCACTGTGGAGGATGTTTTAAGCATCTACGAGGAGGAGCAGCCGGAGGGGGTTATCGTTCAATTCGGAGGACAGACCCCTCTGAACATCGCCCGGGAGCTGGCCGATGCCGGAGTTAGGATCCTGG
>CALMJN010000461.1 GCA_937864385.1 uncultured Methanosarcinales archaeon
AGGTTTGGCCGGAATCCGGTTACGCATGGAATGGTCATTGCCTCAAGCTCAAGCAAAAGACAAAAATATGTTCTGGAAAAGCCAGAGGTCAGAATGATAAATATAGCCATTCCCAAGGGCAGCCTGCAAAACCAGACGCTGCAGCTCTTCGAGCAGGCCGGGCTGGAGGTCAAGAGAACAGAGCGGGAGTACAATGCCCGCATCGATGATCCCCGCATAGGCAAGGTCAAGATCCTGCGGCCCCAGGAGATACCGGGCTATGTGGCCAAGGGCTACTTCGACCTGGGCATATCCGGCACCGACTGGATAATGGAGTCCGGAGCAGTGGTGGCCCATGTGGCCGATCTCAACTACGGCAAGCAGGGTCCGGGGATGGTCAAGCTGGTGGTGGCAGTACCGGAGAGCCAGGATATCAAGAGCGCCCGCGATATCCCACCGGGCAGCCGGGTCTCGACCGAATATCCTCAATTGACCCAGGCCTTCTTCCTCAATCTGGGAATACCGGTGGACATTCAGTTCTCCTTCGGGGCCACCGAGGCCAAGGTGCCGGAGCTGACCGATGTGGTGGTGGACCTCACCGAGACCGGCTCCACATTGAAGAAGAACGGCCTGAAGATAATCGATATCATGCTCCAGTCCACCTCAGAGCTGATCGCCAATAAGAAGAGCTGGGCCGATCCCCATAAGCATGAGGACATCATTGCCGTGGAGACCCTTCTCTCTGCCGTGATCCGGGCCAGGGAGAAGGTGCTCTTGAAGATGAATGTGCCGGAATCTTCCATGAAGAGCGTCATGGAAATGCTGCCGAGCATGAAAAATCCCACCATCTCCAAGCTCTACAACACTGAATACTATGCTGTGGAGACGGTGGTGGACCGCTCAGCCGTCAATCTGCTCATACCCCGCTTAAAGAAGTCCGGGGCGGAGGATATTTTAGAGCTGGCTATATCCAAGATAGTGCCTTGAGGATCAGCCTGGAACTCGAATTAGCCAAAGCACGAAAATCAAAAAACAAGCGGGCGCAGAGGGATTCGAACCCCCGATCTACAGCTTAGGAGGCTGCCGCCTTATCCTGACTAGGCCACGCGCCCAATTCCGCCCTTTCCTAGGGCCAACACGTATATCAAGCTTTCCGGATCGGGAATTCGTGGGTCCAGCATTGTGCTGATGGCGACCATCCTCTGAGAATCATTTCTTTTCTAACGGATATCCTTTCCATTCTAACGGATGAGCACCGCCGAGAGCACCACCACGAACAGCCCCAGGAAAAACCACCCCAGAATTCCTTCCGCCATGGCCAGATGCCTGTAGAATCCCACCGGATAGGTATTGACCGGGGCCTGGGAGGTGGTGAACATGGCTATGCTGAAGTAGAGGGCATCGGTGAAGGAGACCCTCTTGCTGGGCCGGAGCCGGTGATCACCGGGCAGCTCCATACCCTCGATCTCGAACTTGTTCATGCCTTTGCCCGCCCAGAAGATCACCCCGAAGAATAGGATGGTAAAGAGGCACCAGAAGACGGTGTAGCTCACCCGCACCCCGTAGCCGCAGGAGAGCCAGGAGATGATATCCGAGATCTTTGACCAGCCCCAGAGAGAGCGCTCCTGGCCAATTCTGCGGTACTGATAGTAGCAGTCGTCGGCATCGTCGAACCACTCCAGGCTCTTGTAGTTCTTGACCAGAGCCAGATAGGCAGCACCGCTATAGACCATTCGGTCCCGGATGCTGCTCCAGCGGACCACGAACTTGGTGAAATCGGTGCTGTTGAGGTTGATCCTGGACCTCTCGGAAAATAGAACATCATCAAGCTGCATGCTGTAGAGCCTGGCCCCCTCCAGGATGAGATCGCCGCCGAAGCGGGCCCCCGATTCCTGGCGCGCGCGCTCGCCGACACGCCTGCGCAGCGAAGGATCGTGACCTTCAGCCGAGGGGCGTGCATGCTCGGGGGAGGCTCTACGCTATAGCCTGCACGGCACCGTCCCCGCGAGCGGCAGCCCGGCCGTGATGGATGCGCCGCCCGCGGGCGCCGCCGCGCGCAGCGCCGCGATGACCTCGGCGAGCGTCAGCGCGCCGTCGCGATCGCCGTCGGACGCGGCCGGGTTTGCGAGGACCGCCGCGAGCGATGCCGCCATGCCGGCGCCCGAC
>CALMJN010000462.1 GCA_937864385.1 uncultured Methanosarcinales archaeon
GGGTTTTTACATTAGCTCTTTTGACCTCTTTCATCATCCCGTCATCAGCTGCAAATATGAATCTCTCCCGTTCGGTCACCCTCACCGGATCATCTACAGTGATGCCCCTGGCCGAGGCTGCCGCAGAGGAGTTCAACCTGAGGCAAAAGGATTATGTGGTCACAGTCTCCGCCGGTGGAACCGGTGCGGGAATCTTAGGCATAGCCGAGCGCAAGAATGACATCGCCATGGCCTCCCGGCGTATAACTGAGGAGGAGCGGCAAGGCTTCAACGGCACCTTTCGGGAATTTCTGGTGGGCATGGATGGGATAAGCATTGCCGTAAGCGATGAGATATTCCAGTCAGGGGTGAAAAGCCTCAGCAGCAAGCAGCTAAAAGAGATTTACTCCGGCAACATAAGCAACTGGAAGGATGTGGGTGGGCCGGATCGGCCCATATATGTGATATCTCGTGAGGAGGGCTCAGGGACCCGGGATGATTTCAATGAGCTGATCATGGGAAGCAGTGATGCCGAGACGCCGGGAGTCAAATCTGTGGAGATGGGGGCAGCTGCGGTCAAGACGGCTATATCGGGAAGCGATAAGGCAATAGGCTACCTGGGATTCAATTATCTGGGCGGGGGGGTCGTAGGAATAGCTCTTAACCGCGTCCAGCCCACATATGAGAACATTAAACTGGGTCTTTATGAGCTGCACAGGCGTCTTTATTTCTATACCTATGGAGAGCCCTCTCCAGGTGCCCGGGCATTCATAGACTATGTGCTGAGCCCGGAAGGCCAGAGGATTGCAGCAGAAGAGGGATTTGTGCCCTTGTGATCAAATGCTCTTTTTCCCGATCTCTCTCGACCGGTGCAGTCTGCTTACATAGCAGTCAGCCTTACATAATAGTATGGCTAAATGCGCCCACTGATGAGATGGTCGGTCGGTCTGTTGGCGTTGCTGCTCGTCTTTCTTCCCATGGGCGCGGATGCATTGTCCAGAGTGACAACAGTTGTGGTATCGGGTTCCAGCACGGTCATGCCCCTGGCAGAACTGGCTGCTGAGGAATTCAATCTGGTGCAGGAAAGATACAGGGTAAATGTGAAGTCCGGCGGCAGCGGCGTGGGCATAGTGGATTTGGCTGAGGGGAGAGCCGATATTGCCATGACCTCCCGGGATCTCAAGCTCCAGGAGCGTCAGAGGTATGAGAGCCCCAGCAAACGCTTTACGGAGCAGATGGTGGGCTATGATGCCATCTGTCTGGTGGTCAGCCCCACAGTCTATGATTTTGGGGTAACCTCGCTCAGCCGGGACCAGGTCAGGCGGATCTATTCCGGAAGCATTGTCAATTGGGCCGAGCTGGGGGGACCGAACTTGGAGATCTTTGCCAATGGTCGCAGGCCAGGATCGGGAACAATGGATACATTCAATGAGATCATCATGGGCAGCCGGGAGGCTGAGACCCCAGGAGTAGACAATGTTGTGGGGGAGAGCTCCGAGGTAAAGTTCAGCACCCAGAGAAGCGACAATGCCATCGGCTATATGGGATACAGCTTTGTGATGAGAGGGGATTCCAGGGTGATCTCTCTGGACGGCATCTATCCATCCATCGAGAACATCAAGAATGACTCCTATCCGCTGGCCAGGAAGCTCTACTTCGTCACCCTGGGTCGGCCCTCGCCTGGAGCCATGGCTTTCATAGATTATGTTTTAAGCCCGGCAGGACAGCAGATCGCCATAGATAACGGATTCATTCCTGTATAGTTAAATCATATTTTTTAAATGCAGCAGATGATTGATCTCTCTCTTTAGGAAATTATATCAATGATCAATGCCTATTATTTATCTAAATTAATGGGGTGTGATACAAGCATGTCAGATGGAGATGTCTATAAGATAGGTGAGTTGGTTGGTACCTCCAAGATAGGCTGGGAAGATGCAGTCAAGACCGTGGTCGACCGGGCCACCAAGAGCTTGAGGGAGCTTCGCATTGCTGAGTTCATGTAGCTGGATGACAGGCTGGAGAATGGAAAGATCGCGGAGTACAGGGCCAAGGTCAGACTCTCCTTCAAGTATGAGGGTGAGGATTAGGCAGGGAGCAATTTTCCAAACTCTCTTTTTCCAACTCTCCTTTTCCATACTCTCTTTTTCCAACTCTCCTTTTCCAAACTCTCTTTTTC
>CALMJN010000463.1 GCA_937864385.1 uncultured Methanosarcinales archaeon
AATGACGGTCGGGAGGTCAGCCATAAAATACACATTGATTCCCCTACTTATCATCCTGGCTCTGGCCGCTCCCACTGATGCCGCCCAGGCTCATCAAGCTGATCTTGGCCTGAGCCTCTTTGCCTTTCAGGGTGGCCAGATGGTGCAGGAGGTCGCAGCTGGCAGCACCTTCAGTTATAATATCTCCATCAAAAACTATGATCCGCTTAATCCACTCGATGGTGCAGTTTTGACCGTGAAGCTGCCATATAATGCGATATATGTTGATGCGGTGATAGATCCCGCCCATGCTCCGGTTTATTCCCTGAGATATAGCGGAGACCTGCTGGTGGTGGCCTTCCAGAGCCTGCCTCAGCAGCCGCAGCAGTGGATTAACATCACCATGATCGCGCCGGATGATCCCCCGGATACCCTTTATGTCATAGCCAATATCCGGTATGGCGGCGATACCAATCCCGGCAACAACAGGGCCACCCTCTCCATATATGTGCCTCTGCCCGGCTACGACCAGAGCGCTGCAGCCAAGAGCCTGGAGGATCTGCTGCACAACCAGACCGACATCTTCTTTGGCTTCCAGGATCTGCTCATGCGGCTGCCGCAGGGAGCAGGGGATAACTACAACTTCACCGTCAGCTTCGAGCAGCTCCTGCGCTCCCAGGCCCACCTCACCGATTGCTTCCAGGAGCTCTTGGCCAATGAAACCCGACGTGGCTGGGACAGCTACTATAGCTCAGAGGACAGGACCTATCTCCTGAACAGTACTGAGACCCTGCTTCGCGAGGAGGCGGATCTCTTTGCCGGCTTCTCCTCCAAGATCAATGAATCATGGTTGAGCCTGGATGGCTATGTCGCGCCGGGCCACTCCATGGATGCCCAGTGGGAGCTGTTAGCCAGTTTAGAGGACCTCCTTAAGAGGCAGGTTCGCCTCTATAAGGGATTTGTCTATCTCTTCCATGAGATAGACCAGGGCGCCTCGCCCCAGGAGAGGCAGGCATTGGTCGATTTTCTGGCCAGCTACGAGGATCTGCTGCGCCGCGAGTCGGAACTGATCGCCGGCTTCGAGGATCTCATGGGCCGCAAGTTCAGGCAGACGGGCAGAAACAGTTGGGAGGAGTACTCCCGGATACAGCCTGCCATCGGCTCAGATTGGGATATTTATTAATAATTATTTTTAGGAGAAAATATGCATAACGGAAGCACTTTAAAAGATCTGCCGGTCAAACTGGCATTTGCTGCGGCATTGACACTCTTAATCACCTTCTGCTCCGCTCTGGATGCAGAGATCACCGTTCCGGATTCTATCAATATGTGTGAGGACGATTCTTATTCCATTCTCATCAATAACAGCAATGATTATCCGCAGGAAAGTATCCTCCTCGATGTGGCCATTCCGGAGGGTACAGAATATCTTGCGGCAAGCACGGAGATAAGCTATCCAGGCGGCTCTTCCGGGTCCGATCCAACCATCACCGGCCTTAATCTGTCCTGGAATCTGTCCCAGATCATGGGCAGGGAGCTGAATGCCTCAGAATCGATTCTTCTTTCATTCCGCCTCAAGACCCTCTGCGAGGAACAGGCCGACCTGGCCTCCGTGCTCCGCCTGACCTCCGCCATGGCCGACG
>CALMJN010000464.1 GCA_937864385.1 uncultured Methanosarcinales archaeon
TCGTACTCTGCCTTTGCCATGCGGGGCATCTTAAAGACATCTCTCTTGCTTATCGTCATTGCTATCATATCCCGGGCAAGCAGAAATAGAGTATGCAAAGATCCTTGAAAAGACTTTCGCAGAAAGAACAGAATACTTTCGCCCCGCAAGCATACTCTCTTTAAGCCACTATCCTCCTTTTCTAACTGAAATGGTCAGCCTGGGGAAGATGTCCCGTTTGGCGATGGAGTGCAGATTTGACTCGCTGGGCCGGGGTGGATCAGAGGATGCAGCGGGCCTGATGTCTGATAGCAATGCAGCAGATTATGCTTCGGCAAAGATGGAGACAGTTAGCGGTGGGTTCAAAAGCAGCCCGGCAGATATGATCGCTGCCAGGGTGGACGAGAAAAAGCTTGCCGTTCTGGGAGAGGGCACCAGGCATGATGTCTGCGCCTCCACATTCTCTCCCCGCAGCAGCCCTCTTCCCGGAATATGCCATGCCTTTACCCAGGATGGCAGATGCGTCAGCCTCTTCAAGACCCTTTACACCAATCTCTGCTCCCATCAATGCGGCTACTGCAGCAACTCTGCCGGTTGCATGAGCAAGAGGCAGGCCTTCTCCTATACCCCGGAGGAGCTGGCAAGGATCACCCTCTCTCTTTATCGGGGCAACTACATTGAAGGCCTCTTTCTCAGCTCCGGGGTGGGGAGGGATGAGGAAAGGATCACCGAGAAGATGATCGAGACCATACGGCTGCTTCGCCAAGAGCACTGCTTTTCCGGTTATATTCATCTCAAGATCCTGCCCGGCTCGTCCAGGTCTCACATCCAGGAGGCCATGATGCTGGCGGACCGGGTGAGCATCAACCTTGAAGCCGCCTCTGCCTCGCACCTGAGCGAGATCTGC
This sequence comes from uncultured Methanosarcinales archaeon, assembly GCA_937864385.1. GTDB lineage: Archaea > Halobacteriota > Methanosarcinia > Methanotrichales > Methanotrichaceae > Methanothrix. Next base: position 887 of record CALMJN010000464.1, read on the forward strand.
TCCACCAAGAGCTATGAGAGCGATATAATTCAGAGGCAGAGGTATATTCAAAGGCTCATGGCGGAGCTAAGATCGGAAGGCGGCCAGGCTATTCTCCCAGCCGGCCAGACCACCCAGATGGTGGTGGGAGCAGGCGGGGAGAGCGATGAGGAGATCTTTCAGCGGATGATCTTTGAGTACGATGAGATCAATGTCAGGAGGACCTACTACAGCGCCTTCTCCCCCCAGCGGGGCACACTCCTGGAGGCTCGCCCGGCAGAGGCCCTCTGGAGAGAGAGACGCCTCTACCAGATGGACTGGCTCTACCGGGTCTATCGCTTTCGCCCCAGCGAGATCAGATATGCCTTTGACGAGAGCGGCTTTCTGCCCAACTCTGATCCCAAGATGGCCATAGCCAGAGAGTTTCTGGATCTGCCGCTTGACCCCAACCGGGCATCCTACCAGCAGCTGTTGAGGGTGCCGGGCATTGGTCCCAAGAGCGCCGGGAGGATTATGGCCAGGCGAAAAAGCCAGGCCATCCTCTCCCGGAGAGAGCTGGCTATATTGGGGGTTCGGATCAGGAAGGCCTCCCCCTTTCTAAAGATCAACGGCTGGACGGA
>CALMJN010000465.1 GCA_937864385.1 uncultured Methanosarcinales archaeon
TTATTCTGCATCTTCTCCAGAAGATGCTCATTTATCCTCTTGCGCCGGAGCAAATCCTCCTTGCTCTCGTAGCTGAGGGCCAGCGGAACCGAGAGCGCCCCTATGGCCTCAAAGCCCACTCCCTTGGTCTCTCCCTTCAGGATATGGTAGCCTCCTCTGTACCTCCAGAAGTCGGGAGCCTTCCAGATGACCTCATCCACTCCAGCCGGCGTTATGAAGACCAGACTAGGCACGCCAGCATCATAAAAAAGCTCTCGAAAATTGTTGAGTGCATCCAGGATATCATCGCTGAGCCTCTCAGGAAGCGTCCAGATGAGGACTTCTTCTTTTTCTGCCTTGGCATTCCGCAGGTCGGAGATGAGTTTGTCTCCCCTCTCCACTGCCACGACTCTGCTGGAAAATCGAGCTGCTACCGCTGCTATTACTTTATCTCGATAGGCAGGAGAGACTACCGAGCAGAGGATGAGGTTTCCTCTTCCTCTGGAGATCTCGAGCCCAGTAAGCAGGAGATCCACCTCCTCCAGATCCCCTAAGGAGACTGATTCCATTTCTCCACCAGGGGGATGAGCATGGGATTGATCTCGCACCATCTGCCCTGATCATCCTCATACTCCACCGCAGTCAAGCTGAATAGAAGCTCGCGGGTCAGAACCGAATCCGGTCCTTCTTCCCTTGCCTCTTTACAGCTGTTGATCTCCAGCAGCTTCTTCTTATGAGCCTCGGTAAGGGTTCGGTCGAATGTCATTCGCAGCTTATCCAGAGCCGCTGCAACATCCTTCTTTGCTATGCGGTCCTGCCCACTGCGAAAGGCATTAAGTGAAGCCTCTTTCATGACCTCCACCAGCTCGTTGAGCTTGCCTGTGGACTCAATGGCATAGTCCAGAACGCCCTCATCCAGAAGCTTTGGGTCTATCCTCTGCAATATAACATCTGTGTAAAACTTCCGTCCCGCTTCGTGCCTCTCACCATTTCTCTTCCAGATCGGCATTTGCAGGAGAGTCACATCGCTGGTAAATGCATGCCGGACATTCTCATATTGAGGATTAAAGGC
>CALMJN010000466.1 GCA_937864385.1 uncultured Methanosarcinales archaeon
AGATTATTTAAGGTCCAAGTGCCACCTCGGCTTTTTTGACGTTTAATTTGATGATATTCTGTTCTATCTTTTCTGTTAAGCCAAAATTCAAAGCCCTTTTCCTCCGCGCCAGGAGGCTCAAGACGAATTGAACATGCTTGTTCATCCAATATTTGCGCCATACAAAACGCAGTCCATCGTCCTTCATAACGATTTCCATATTTGTCCGTCGCGCCTCCTGGCAATGGCATATAATGTCCTCTTAAATTGCCGAACCCATCTTCTCCCTCACAGGCGCCAGTATCTGGTTCATGCTATCGGCGCAGGCCTTCTTCAGGTCCATGGGATGCATGGCCCCGGATACGAAGTCCGCCTCCAGCGCCTCGTAGCTCTGGTAGTGCACATCTCCCCCGAACTTCTCCGGCCTCTTGACCGTCATCCCCTCTTCCAGGCGGGGGAAGACATGGTACTTGCATATGGCCAGCACCGGATTGTTCTCCACCTCTTTGGCCGGGCAAAAAGCGCTCTTGATCTTCTTCTCCACATCGGCAGCCGGCTCGTCCACGGCGATGTTGTTACCCTTGGAGGAGGACATCTTCTCCCCGTTCAGCCCCGGTATGAGCGGCGTGTGCATGCATACCGGTGCGGGCAGCCCCAGGCGCGGCAGCTCCTCTCTGGCCAGCATGTGAATCTTTCTCTGGTCGATGCCCCCCACGGCCAGATCGATGTGCAGGTCGGCGATGTCTATGGCCTGCATCAGAGGATAGATCATCTGGGAGACCATGGGGTTCTCCGCGCTCCGGGAGACCTCGTCCATGCTCCGACGGGCCCGGTTGAGGGTGGTGTTCCTGGCCATCTGGAGGATCTTGAGCATATAATCCGGCTTGAGCTGATAGTCTGTGCCGTAGACAAACTCGGTCCTCTCCGGGTCGAGACCCAGAGCCATGAAGCAGTCCCGGTTGTAGTCGGCGATCTTTCGCACCTCTTCCAGGGTCCCTTTCTCGTTGAGGAAGGCATGCAGATCAGCTAAAAGAACGACGACGTCAAAGCCCACCTTCTGCAGGTCGAGAAGCTTGTTGGCCGTGAGCATATGCCCCAGGTGCACCTTGCCGCTGGTCTCATATCCCACATAAGCCCGGGGCCGGCGGGGCAGCTCCAAGAGCCCCTTCAGCTCGTCCACAGTCACAATCTCTTCCGTGTTCCTCATCGCCAGCTCAAGCTTATCCAAAGCAAATTCACCTGACACTTCCAGATGAATGGGGAGGTATAATGCTTTTGGTTCGCGCTTGGTTCGCGCTCCTTTCCACATGAAAAAAATCTTCATCGAAAGGGGAAAGGGGATTATGATCCAGGGAAAAATGATTAATACTACATTGTGGATGCTTCAAGGCATGCACAGGGGAAGATACAGACTGCCGGGCTCCGGCCTGAGCCGGGAGAAGAACCTCATTCTCATCTTGCTGGCCGTGCTTGCCGCCCTGCTTCTCTGGAACACCTTCTGGTGGCTGGCCAGAATAGCGCTTTTCGTAGTGATAGTCTATATCATCTATCTGGTGCTCAGAGAATACCTATAAAATCGGCCTCTCCAGAATCGGCCTGAGGCTCTACCTTTCTTTTCTTTTCGCCCACAAAGCCAGCGCCCTTTCCATATCCTCCCTGGTGTTCAGGTTGAAGAAGGTGAGAAGATCGCCGTCCAGTGGCCGGAGAAGATCCACAGCCACATGCCTGATCCCAATCTCCTGGAGCGGGGCGAAGATTCTCCGCTCGCCCGCCGCCATAGCTTTCTCGCAGGCCTGTTGCATCTTCTTCCTGTGGTAAACGCAGTGAAGCGGCTCGAAATACCCATTAGGGTGTACCGGCACCGCCCCTCCCCCGTCCGGATCCTCCTCCGCCTCAATAAAGAGCCTCTCCACCACCCTGGGGCTCAGAAAAGGCAGGTCGCAGGCCGTGGCAAAGGCAAACTCCCCCCTTGCCCGTTCCAGTCCGGCGGCAATGCCCGCCACCGGCCCGTATCCCGGCAGGCTGTCCCAGGCAAAGGCCGGCTTGATGCTGCCGGGAAGAGATGCGGATAAAACCCTCTCCAGCCTGCGGGAGTGCGCCTCGTCCCTGGCCACCACTATGGTCTCTTCGGCTACAGAAGAGAGCCTCTCCGCTGTCCAGCAAATGAGGGGCTTATCATCGAAAAGCAGCAGCGACTTCTCCGCTCCCAGTCGGCGGCTGGCTCCCCCCGCCAGGATCACTGCAGTCCGCATAGCCTCCAGCCATGCTCCTCGCAGTCCGCTTGAAGCGCCACCAGAAGATCGGCCCTGGCATCAGCCCTGACCACATTGCTCTGGAGGATGGTATGCTCCCGGCTGACCGAAGCCGTCCTCTCCCCTGCCTTCTGGAAAATTCGCTGGATCAGGCCCAGATCCACCCTTGCCCCGGCCCGGGAGATCTCCTCCGCCGCCAGACTCTGGGTGAATCGGTTGCCGAATACTGTGCACCCCACACCGCCCCAGGCTTTGATCCTGGCCTCGCCGCCTTCGGCCTCAGCCTCCAGCTCTGCTCCCTCGCCGCTCCTGATCTCCACCTGCAAACTGGCCCCGGGAGCAATGTAGATCCTTCTCCGCCTCTGCAGCTGTGCCGACAGCTCAGTAACCTCCCCCGCCAGGACATCTCCCTGCCTCCAGACCTTCTCCCTGCTGTCGCTAACCTGGAGGACGGCTCCCAGGGCCTCCGCCCTGGCCTCAAGCTCCCGGTCGTCCTTGATCTGCCCGGAATATAGCTCCGCTTCCAGCGGCGGGCAGCTTCCCATAAAGAGTATGGCCCGCCGATCCGCTGCTATAACTGCCTGCCGGCTGGCCGCCAGAGCGATGACCAGGGACATATCAATGCCTTCTCAGATCAGAGCGGCCTGGCTCTCCGCCGCGGAGACGGTCTGGGAGAGGAGCATGGCCACAGTCAGGGGCCCCACTCCGCCAGGGACAGGGGTTATGGCCGAGGCCACATCCTTTACCGCCTCAAAGTCCACATCCCCCACCGTCCTGTCTCCCACCCGGTTGATTCCCACGTCGAAGACCACCGCTCCTGGTCGGACCATATCCTTCTTGATCAATCCGGGAACTCCCGCAGCCACGACCAGAATCTCCGCATCCCTGGTGTGCTCTGCCAGATCCCGGGTGAATACATGGCAGACCTGCACCGTGGCATTGCGGTTCAAAAGCATAGCCGCCAGGGGCTTGCCCACCACATTGCTGTGGCCCACAATCACCGCCTCTGCCCCCTCCAGCTTCTTGCCGAGGCGCTCCAGGGCATAGATGATTCCCCGCGGCGTGCAGGGCACCAGCCTCTCCGCACCCAAGAGCAGAGCCCCCATATTTACGGGATGAAATCCGTCCACATCCTTCTCCGGCAGAATGCTCATCATGGCTTTCTGGGGGCTGCGGCCGCCGGGCAGGGGAAGC
>CALMJN010000467.1 GCA_937864385.1 uncultured Methanosarcinales archaeon
CCTTTGCCTGCATTGGAGAGGGCCCCTTTTCATGGCCCCGCCGTAATACCCTATTTTCTTTCCCTAAACTATAAGTCTGCAGCCGCCTTATACCTGTAACGAGGATTTAGAGATGGAGCTGAAGATAGTTGACATGAAGATTCCTGAGGGAGCCAACCTGGTTTTGGGGCAGAGCCATTTTATCAAGACGGCGGAGGATATCTATGAGGTCATGGCCGGAGGCGTTCCCGGGGCCAAGTTTGCAGTGGCTTTCTCCGAGGCCAGCGGCGACTGCCTGGTTAGAACGGAGGGAAATGATGAGGCTCTGATCCAGGCGGCCAGGGAGGGCTCCCTGGCTCTCTCCTGCGGGCATACCTTTGTCTTGCTGATGAAAGGAGCCTTTCCCATAAATATTTTAAACAGCCTCAAGGCCGTGCCTGAGGTCTGCAACATATTCTGCGCCACGGCCAATCCGCTGCAGGTGGTTGTGGCCCAGACGGAGCTGGGGCGGGGGATCATGGGGGTTATAGACGGCTTCTCCCCCAAGGGCGCGGAAACGGCCGGGGATGTGGCAGAAAGGCGCAGCCTCTTGAGGAGGTTTGGATATAAACTTTGATCTGGTGGTAAAAAACGGCCGGGTCTTTACTGCCCAGGGCCAGATGAGCACGGAGGTCTGGGTCAAGGATGGCCGGATTGCCGCTTTAGGGGGCGCCCACCGGGCTGAGGAGAGCATCGATGCCAGGGGAATGCTGGTTCTTCCGGGCGCAATCGACGTCCATGTGCACTTCCGGGACCCAGGGCCCAATTACAAGGAGGACTGGGCCAGCGGCTCGGCCTCGGCTGCGGCGGGTGGGGTGACGACGGTCGTGGACCATCCCAACACCGTCCCACGAACCATGGACGCTGGATCCTTTGAGGAGAAGCTGGACATTGCCCGGCACCGCTCTTTTGTCGACTTCGGCCTGAACGGTGGCCCTGGCAAGATTGATGAGCTGAAGGATGCAGGGGCCCAGGCCATAGGGGAGATATTCTCCTATGAGCACAGCGACAGCGATCTGGCGGCGATCCTCTCCAGGGTGAAGGAGGCAGGGATGCTGGCAAGCCTTCATGCCGAGGATGGGGCGATCATCAAAGAGAAGGCGGCGGAGCTAGGAAGCCGGCATGATCCGGAGGTCTACTCTCTGGCCAGGCCAGCGAAAGCCGAAGCCGCAGCAATCGAGAAGGCCTGCGGCATCTCAGAGCGCCTGCACATCTGCCACCTCAGCTCGGCCCAGGGCCTGGCAGCGGTGGAGGTGGCCAGGAGGGCGGGACGGACCGTAACCGCGGAGGTAGCGCCCCACCACCTGCTGCTAAATGAAAAGGACTACCGGAAGCAGGGCAGCTTTCTCAAGATGAACCCGCCGCTCCGGAGCCGGGCAGATAACGACGCCCTCTGGCAGGCCCTGCGCACGGGAGCGATCGACATTCTGGCCTCGGACCATGCGCCTCATCTGCCGGAGGAGAAGAGGGAGGACATCTGGGAGGCTCCCCCTGGCGTTCCCGGCGTGGAGACCATGCTGCCTTTGATGCTCATGGCGGTGAAAAAGAACCATATCAGTTTGGAGAGGCTGGTGGATGCCATCTCCGCCCGCCCGGCCAGGATCTTCGGCCTGGCGGGAAAGGGCAGGATCGAGAGGGGCATGGATGCGGATCTGGTTATAGTCGACTCCAAGGCCGTCACTGAAATAAACGCCGACCGGCTGCACAGCCGGGCGGAGTGGACGCCCTACCAGGGAAGGCAGGCCATATTCCCCCGCATGACCATAGTTCGCGGTCGGGTGGTCTGGGACGGCGACCTGCAGGTCGCTCCGGGCTACGGCCGCTTTCTGGGCCGGGCTCTGAAAAGAGAAAAGCAAAAGGTTTTATCAGAATGAGCCCCTACTCTTAAGCATGAGATCAGATTTATCAGGCAGCAGCGATCTGGAGCGTATGATCGGCAAAGCAGCAGTGGAGGCGGCCAGGATGTCCAGCCAGGCCAGCCAGGCGGCCAAGAAGATCTTGGGCGATGTGACCAGCGAGATCTCCGAGACCAAAAGCTTCGACCTGGTTCCCGTGGACCTCATCGACACTGAAGCGGAGCTGATCGCCCTGGTGGCACTGGCGGGAGCGAGCAAGGAGAACATCGATCTGCGGGCCACCGAGGACAGCCTGACTGTGGATGCCAGAATTGTGCCGAGGGAAGGAAAGTACCTGCGCCAGGAGATGGGCACCCTGCCCCGCCACCGGGAGATCAAACTTCCCATGGAGATCAAGCCGGAGCAGGTGAAGGCCAGCTTCAGGGACGGCATACTGGAGGTGCGCCTGCCCAAGCTGGTGGTGGTGAATGCGCAGAGGGTGACGGTGGAGTAGGGAGGATATTATCCGACAAATCTTTAACTTTTTTTGTCCTATAGCGATTGATAATGTTGTTGTAGGTGCAGATAGTAATAGCTATTTCGAAAGAACTGAAACGAAGC
>CALMJN010000468.1 GCA_937864385.1 uncultured Methanosarcinales archaeon
GCCGGTAGCTTTTATCCTCTTTATGGCCGCAACTGTCTCCGGAGTCACCTCATAAGGATGCATAAAGTGAGTTACCAGGCACAGGTTCCTTCTTCCCAGTTCCTGATATTGAGCCATGGCCTCGCATAGCTCCTCTGTGATCCTCTGAGGCACTGTAGCCGGGGTCCTGGTAGCAACTCTGATGCTCTTGATATGGGGGATCTCGGACAATCGGCTCAGGATTGCGTCTATCATGGAATCATCCATCACCAGCGGATCGCCGCCTGTGAGCAGAACATCCATCATCGCCTCGTGCTCCGAGAACCACTGCAGAGCAGCATCGATCTTCTCTTTTGAGGCCAAGGCCGAGGCCATGAGGGGTGAGGAGATTTCCCAGTTTCGCTGGCAGTAGACGCAGATCTGGGGGCAGGATTCATAGGGCTTGATTATGGCCACCCGGGGATAGCGCCGGGTGATCAGGTCTACGGGAGAGGTATCTGCCTCCTTCATGAAATCGAAAGCCCACTTCTTGTCCTTCCGGTGGGCAATCATATTCTGCACATATCTTAAAGGAGGGAAGACCTGCCTTCGAACGGCATAGTCCTGATCGGAGGGTTCGACGTCCATCAGATGAAGGTAATACGGGGTTACTCCGAATGGCACATGGTTTTCCAGGGCCAGCTTAATGGCTTCTTGATGGTGCGGTTCCAATTGGATCAAGCTTTCAATGCTCTCCAGTCCCCGGAGATCTTTGAAGACGTTTCTGAATTGCCAGTGCCAGTCCCCCCAATCATCCTCGCTGGAGCCTAAGAAATCAAGGATTCTCCTTCTGTTTTCATCTCTCTTGGCCGTTATCTGGGGATCAAGCCCGGAGGTGTGTCTCTTTAAGTACCGGTCCATGCGCTCTGCCATTCCGATCCAGGTAGTCCGATCGCATCCTGCCGGCTGCCCTTCCTTCGTATTGATCGAATTCCGGTATGTCTATGCCCTCCATGAGCCTGGAGGGATAGACATCCGCCTTCAGCTTGATTGCCCTAAAGAAATGAACAAACTCGGCAATGAAATCGTCGCTGACATCAGCATCGCCGTTTATTGCCGCCTGCCATAAATGCTCCAGAGCGGATGTTCCGGCAATTCGCTCATTCCTGGGAGAGATCAAATTCTTTAATGTGAGAATTACCTCTTTAAAGAGAACATAATCCCAGTTCTCAATCTCGCCCAGATCACAAGAATAGGTCCATTCTCTGGCTTCAATATATCTTGCCACCTTATTGCGGGAGCTTTCCAGAGTCTTGCTCTCCTTGAGCAGCATATAAATTTCCGGTGCTGCATCCCAGCATTCATTCCATCTCGCAGTCATAGCATTTTCTAGGTTGACAGGCATTTTACTTCTATTTTTCCCCGTTTATCAAGCTTAATCTGTCGTATTTAAGATATCAGTCAATCCAAAGATAGGCGATTCAAGCGGAATGTTTTTAGAGGAGCGACTGCAATACGAAAATATGGTTTCATCCCAATATTTCCTTCATGGAAGAGGGTACTCATCAAAATTATTTGGGTTCGAAGAGATCATGAATAACATATATGACATAGTTGAAAGGATCGATTCTGGTGCAAAATCCAATATAGCAATTATTGGAGAGCCTTTTTCGGGTCGGACTGAACTGCTTTATAAGATATCTGATCTGTGCCAAGGAAGAGAATCCAAGCTCTTTTTTAGCTCAATTGTGAGAGATGATATGTTTCTTCGCACTTTAGAAAAATCTGGGGATATTGTGCTGGTAGACAACTGCCATCTACTTTATTCCCGAACGATTGGGGGATTTGAGAAGCTAAATCTTTTTTTAAAAT
>CALMJN010000469.1 GCA_937864385.1 uncultured Methanosarcinales archaeon
CACGTCTCCTATGTCCATACGCCCGTGCGCTACGCCTGGGGGCAGTATCAGGACTATTTCGGACCGGGCAAGCTGGGGGTTCTGGCCCGGCCGATCGTTCCGCTCCTCGTCCATCGCCTGCGTCTCTGGGACGAATCGTCGGCGGGCCGGGTCGACCGCTACATCGCCAACTCGGCCAACGTCGCGCTCCGGATCCGTAAATACTACCGGCGCGAGGCCGAGGTGATCCCCCCGCCCGTCGACACCGATTTCTTCACGCCCGGCGCCAAGTCGCGGCGCGGCGACGAGCTTCTGGTCGTCTCGGCCCTCGTCCCCTACAAGCGCATCGAACTGGCCGTGATGGACATGTGGAAGGCGTTTCGGAACTCCACCATGCGCCATGCTTCGCAGGCGCACGTTCTGTTCGACAAGTTCCACATCATGCGCCACCTGGGCGACGCCCTCGACACGGTGCGCAAGCGCGAATACGCGCGACTGAGCGGAAACGACCGTCGTTTCATCAAGGGGCAGAAGTACCACTTGCTCTCGCACTGGGAGAACCTCACCCTCCAAGGGAAGGAGAGCTTGAATTTCTGCCTGCAAGGCCAGAAAGAGTTCCCAAGAGCTTGACCAGGGAAACTGAAGAGTAATACAGAAGATCTGAACATTAAAAACCATGATAAGCATTCTTTTCATTTAATAATTACCTTGAGATTTTACTGAATCTGAATCACATTCTAACTCAGTTTGTTTTAAAAAGGAGACACTCAATCACCTAAACGACCTGAGTTCTGAGATTAAGGCGAAATCTTGAATACCAATAGAGGCCTGACACTAGTCGTGAAATCTCGCCATTCTGCACCATTCTCTACGTTGCTTCTGCTGAGCCTGCTCCTTCTGTCCGCTCCCGCCTTCTCTCATGTTCCTCTTATGGCTGAGGACAATGATAACATCTCCCGGGCCATGCATATATCCGATGCAGACAAATCCTGGGCGGTCTATGGACTGCTGCCAGAGCAGGCGGCGCACTACTACAGCCTGGACCGGAAGGAAGGGGAGAGGATCTATCTGTCCCTCTTCAAGACCGCCGATCCTGGCGAGAACGGATATAGGCCAACGCTCCTGCTTATAGGGCCGGACTTAGAGGAAGATATAAAGCCGGATCATCTGCCGCCACTGCCGCCGGGAGCGTTGCAGCTCAAGCTGCTCCGAGGTGATGAAAAAACTGCCGCCGCTGCCACTTATGAGCCCTTCGGCCCCAGTAGCTTTATCGAGCTGGCTGAGATCAATATTACATCTCCGGAGGCGGGCCGCTATTATGCTGCGGTATATGACAGTGCATCAGAATCGATCGGCAACAACAGCTCCCATGTTTCCGGAGGAGGCGGCCACTATGGCCTGGCTGTGGGCTATGAAGAGGAGTTCAGCTTCACCGATCGCTTCCTCACCCCCCTGCGGCTCATATCCGTCTACCTCTGGGAGGGACAGAGCCTGGGAATGATCCTGATTCCCTATCTGCTGGCGGGGATCATTGCTCTACTCTTCTTCTGGCGCGGATCGCGGCGCACCTCCTTCTGCCTGGCCGGTCTCCTGTCCGGATTTCTCTTCCTGGCCACCAGCGCCTCGGTATTCAACCAGATGGTCTTCTCCCTCACCCGGGCCCCGCTTGGCCCGGAGGTCTATATCACCCTGGCCATAGGGGTATTTCATGCTCTGCTGGGAGTGGCAGCCATTCGTCTGGCCCGGGGAGAGGCAGGCATTCTGCAAAGAGCCCTCTTGGCCGTCATAGGCACAATTGCCCTTCTGGCCGGCTCTGGCCTGATCATCGGCCCGCTGCTTTCGATGGCCGCCAGCTTCCTGCCATCCAGAAGCGGGAACATCTTCGCCAGAAGGAAAGATGGCGACCTATAGGAAGCCAGACCGGACAGAGAGCGAGAGCAGGAAAAAATTATTATTTCCGGGGATCATAATTGCATTCAAGATTGCTTATCCCTGGAGCATGATCAGAAGATAGGTTTGATGTGACAGTGCTGCTCAGAGTCTTAGTCTAACCTCAAGGGCGTCCGGCCAAGGGGTCCGGACAAAAAGGACGGATTCTCGAGGATGTTTTATGACCGCAAATAAAAAGGTTGAGATCAAGGTGTCAGGCATGGCCTGTGCCGCTTGCAGCGCGGCTGTAGAGAGGTCTCTGCAAAACTTGGACGGGGTTATATCTGCTGCGGTCAACCTGGCAGCAGAGACGGCCTTGATCGAGTATGATCCGGAAAGCCTTCGCCTGGCCGATCTGGAGAAGGCCATAAAAGATGCAGGCTATGATGTTGTAGATGATGAGGTCGTGCTCAAGATCGGGGGCATATCCTGCGCCATGTGCGTAGCCGCGCTGGAGGCAGCTCTGCTGAAATTGGATGGCGTGGTGGAGGCGCGGGTAAACCTGGCCTCGGAGAAGGCCTATGTGATATACAATCCCCGCCTGGTGGGCCTGGCAGATATGAAAAATGCGGTTATCGATGCCGGCTACCAGTTCCAGGGACTGGCGGGAGAGGAGGGCGCCGCCGACAGGGAGAAGGAGGCAAGGGAGAAGGACCTTGCGGAAAAGAAGAAGCGTATTATCATCGGCGCTGTGGCCAGCCTTCTGCTCATGCTCCTGATGTACCTGCCCCTGCACCAGATCTTTTCCCTGAACCATCATGATACAGTTCCCGATACCATGGGGCTGATCATGCTCGCCCTGTCCGGGCCAGTCTTCATCTATGTGAGCCTGCCCATCTTCAGGGCGGCTATTCGATCCCTCTCCCACCGGCTTCTGGATATGGACGTCATGTACGGCATGGGCATAGGCGTAGCCTATCTCTCCAGCATTCTGGGAACCTTTGGTGTGGTGCTCACACCTGATTTCATGTTCTATGAGACTGCGGTCATGCTGGCCACCTTCCTCACCCTGGGACGCTACCTGGAAGCCAGGGCTAAAGGCCGGACCTCTGAGGCCATAGTCAAGCTGGTGGGGCTGCAGCCCAGGAAAGCGGTCATACTCAAAGATGGAAAAGAAAAAGAGATCTATGCCGAGGAGATCATGGTTGGTGACCTGCTCCTGGTCCGGCCAGGAGAGAAGATTCCGGCTGACGGGGTGGTGGTGCAGGGTGAGAGCTATGTGGACGAGTCCATGATCACCGGGGAGAGCATTCCCGTCTTGAAGAAGCCGGGAAGCTCCGCTGTGGGCGGTACGCTCAACAAGAACGGCTCATTGCAGATCAGGGCCACCAGGGTGGGAAAAGACACTGCTTTAGCCCGAATCATCTCCCTGGTAGAGGCAGCGCAGGGCTCCAGGCCGAGGGTGCAGAGGATCGCCGACCGGGCAGTATCTTACTTCATCCCCACCATCATCTCCATCGCCCTGGCTTCATTCATCTACTGGTATTTTGTGGCCCACAATAGCCTGCTCTTCTCCCTCACCTCCCTCATATCTGTGCTCGTGGTAGCCTGCCCCTGCGCTCTGGGCCTGGCCACTCCCACTGCCATCACTGTGGGCATCGGTCGGGGCGCTGAGCTGGGAATTCTGATCAAGAGCGGCGAAGCTCTGGAAGCCTCAGAGAAGCTGGATGTGGTGGCCTTCGACAAGACCGGAACCCTCACTGTGGGCAGACCGGAGGTCACAGATATGGCCGCCTTCGGCGTGGAGGAAGGCGAGGCGTTGCGACTGGCCGCCTCGGCCCAGATTCCATCCGAGCATCCTCTGGCGGAAGCCTTGGTCCGCAAGGCGCGGGATATGGGCCTGGATCTGACCCGGGCGGAGGGCTTCCAGGCCCGTCCGGGCAAGGGCGTTCTGGCCTTGGTAGAGGGGCATAGGGTGGTAGCCGGAAATCGGATTCTTTTTGCCGAAGAGGGCATATCCGTGCCACCGGAAATGCTGGAAAAAGCATCACTCTATGAGGCGCAGGGCAGGACAGCCGTGCTACTGGCCCTGGACGGCAGGGGATCTGCCGCCTTCTCCATATCCGACCAGCTCAAGTCCACGGCTCAAGATGCCGTCTTAAAGCTGCAGAAAATGAACCTATCCGTGGTCATGATTACGGGAGACAACGCCAAGAGCGCTGCCGCCATAGCCGATCAGCTCGGCATCGAGCGAACTCTATCCGAGGTCCTGCCGGAAGACAAATCTGGCGAGATAAAGAGAATGCAGGATGCAGGCAGCCGAGTGGCTTTTGTGGGCGATGGCATCAACGATGCTCCTGCCCTGGCTCAGGCCGATGTAGGCATAGCCATCGGCAGTGGAACCGACGTGGCCATTGAGACCGGAGAAATAGTTCTGATGAAGGATGATCTGCTGGATGCCGTGGCGGCAATTCAGCTCAGCCGCAAGGTAATCTCCCGCATCAAGCAGAATATCTTCTGGGCTTTCGCCTACAATGCTCTTCTGGTCCCGGTGGCGGCTGGTGCCCTATACCCCGCCTTCGGCATAACCTTCCGGCCCGAGCTGGCCGGCATGGCCATGGCCGCAAGCTCAGTAACTGTTATATCCCTATCACTGCTGCTCAAAAAATATATTCCGCCTGCAATAAAAAATAGGCAGAGAGGTAGAGCAAATCTTCCCGGATGAGTGAGAGAGAAAAACAGCATTCAATAGCTTATTTTTCTTCTATATTCTTGATCCTCTTCTCCAGATCTGCAAGCCTCTCTTGCACCTTTCCCAAAAGCTCCTCCAGCCGCAATAGACGCTCATCATCGTATCCTGCCGGACGAAAACCGTATCCTGGCTTATGGCTCAGGTCTTCCTTGTACTCCTCAATAATGGGATTGTCCGATTCTCGCGGAACTATCTTGGATGGCATTTTTCCCTTACCTTTTTTAGCATGATATTATTCACCTCTTCCCCCTTAATCATTACTATGCGGTAGGGAAGAGGAGCCAATCCTTATAGGCCTGGATTTTTCCCGTCCGGTCGATAGCATAATCTCCGGCCATTTTTAGAGCTTTATTGAGCATTCTCTTCCATCCTGCAAGCAAATATTACGATGGAATTATTGCCATGGAATCGAGGGAAGGCAGGATACTCTCAAATAATGCTTCAATTATCTTGGCATGATGATGGAAGCAATACAGGCCATCCTTCTCGGCATTCTGCAGGGAATCACAGAATGGCTGCCGATTAGCAGCCAGGGCCAGAGCATGCTATTTATGATAGGATGGCTTGGCATCTCGCCGAATGATGCTTTTTCCTATTCCATACTGCTTCATCTGGGCACCATGTCCGCCGTTTTAATCCGGTTTAGGGAAGAATTCCTCAGAGCTCTCAGGAATCCCAGCACTCAAATGGCAAGAGTGCTGATCATCTCCACAATTGGCACCGGCATCACCGGGATTCCCCTCTATCTTCTCTTCAGGGAAGGATTTAAAGGAGGCATACAGGCCACTGTGCTCATAGGTGCTCTGCTGATCTTAACCGGACTGCTGCTCAGGCTCAGAGGAACTGGAGCCCGCCGCATTCAAGACATGAATGCCTTGGATATGATCATTCTGGGGCTGGCGCAGGGCTTTTCTATCCTGCCCGGGATCTCCCGATCCGGAACCACATTGGCTGCACTTCTCATGAGGAACTTAAAACAGGATGAGGCTCTGGCCATATCATTCATTATCAGCGTGCCGGCGGTGATGGGTGCATTGGCTCTAAACCATTCTCTTTCCCTGACTGAGATGCCCCTCGCCTCAGCCGGCCTGGCCATACTGGCTTCTTTTGTAGCGGGATATTTGACAATGGATCTGCTGATAGCATATGCAAAAAAAGTGAACTTCTCTGCCTTCTGCATCACCATGGGGCTTTTAACCCTGTTGCTGGTAGCCATCTTTTAAGTGCCGCGCAAAAAAACAAACCTAAATTCTGCTCCCTTCACCCAACAGTTCAAGGCCAGCCTGTTGTGAATGATGGCCCGATCAATGGCAACCATCTCCCCTGGCCCGGATCTCTATTTCAAGCCTTGTTTTTCAGCATTCAGAGGGAATGTGACACGGTCGGTCTAGGGCACTGAGGACTCTTCAGGGTCGGCAGATCCGGATCTCATCCCCGTCGGGAGCCTGCCCAGGTGCGGATATATTTCCCGACCTCTCTCCAGGGAACCTTTCGGCGGATGGTCTTTCTCTTGGCCATCATCTTTGGCAGCCCCAGTAGCCCATCCCATTTGGCCTTAAAAACCACCCTGCCCCTGCCCTTCAGGGTGTAATAGGCCAGAGCCATGAGGTTTCTGCCCAGAATCCAGGGAAGACAGGTGAACAAAAAAGGCAGAGGATAGTTCTTTGCCGGCAGCCACATGATGTTTCTGTTGCCAAAATAGACTGTCAGATCCGATCCCACTCCGGCGGTGGCACCGTGCAGATGAAGGGCGATTGCCTCCGGGACGTATATGCATCTCCATCCGGCACAGCGGGCCCGCAATGTCAGATCGATATCTTCCATGAATATGAAAAAGTCCTCGTCAAAGAGCCCTATCTCATCCAGCATCTTTTTGCGGTAGAGAGCTGCTCCGGCGCAGGCCCCGAAGATCTCCTCCTGCCGGTCGTACTGCCCCCGATCCTCCTCTGATGCTCCCCGGTCCCAGGAAGCGCCGCTCCGGGAGAGACACAGTCCGGTGGAGTTGATCTTTCCATTGGGATATAGCATCTTGCTGCCGCACATTCCAATGCTGGGATCGGACATGGGCCCGGCCAGCCGCTCCAGGAAATCCTTCTCCACCCTGGTGTCGTTATTGAGGGTGACGATATACTCTCCCTCTGCCTCGCGAATCCCGGAGTTGTTACCGCCGGTTGAGCCGAGGTTGACTTTATTTTCCACTATCCTGGCCCAGGGAAAACGGGACCTTATATGCTCCACGCTTCCATCCTGAGAGGCGTTATCCACCACTATTACCTCATAATCCCTGTAGGTCTGGACGGAAAGAGAGCTGAGGCAGTCATCCAGGAACCTCTTGCCGTTGAAATTGACCACAACAACGCTAATTTTGGCCATCCTCTGCTGCCTCCCGGTAAATCTGCTCCACCTGGAGAGCCACTCTCTTCCAGCTGTATTTCTCTTCCACCAGACGCCTTCCCGCTTCTCCCATCCTGGCGGCGCTCTTTTCATCAGCGATGATTGAGACTATGGCCCTGGAGAGGGAATCTTCATCCGCCGGCTTTACAACGATTCCTGCTCCGGTCCGATCCGCGGATGATAATGCCGGTACAAGGCGAGGGCCTGCCGGCTGGTGCCGACGAACGCGTCGCCGAAGGCCCGGTAGACGGTCCGGCGGGCCAGCTTCTGCAGGGGCCCGATCCCCCGGTCGCGGCCGGACCACGTGTCCTCGAGCAGGGCGATCCTGGTCCCGAGGAGCCTGAGGACGACCGCCGCCAGCCAGAACGTCGGGTCCTTGATGCACGTCGCCAGCAAAGCGAAGCGGGGCCGGTCCCGGAGGAGAAGCGGCACGATGCCGGGGTTGAAGAACCGTTCCGTGCCCCGGATCGTGATCGTCAGGCCTCGCAGGATCGTCTTGGGATGGCTCCCCTGTTTGAAGGTCCACAGCCGCCGTTTCTCGTTGCCTTTGAAATAGACCACCTGGACCTCGCCGCCCAGGGCATCGTCCATGCCGAGGCCTTCGGCCAGGGGCAGGAGCATGACCTGCTTGAACCGATGATTGACGGCACCCGTGAGAATTTCCAGGCCATCGGCAAGGAAGAGAACATTTTTGCTGAGACAAAGCTGAGTGCTGACAGTGGTTTTCACAGCGGCAAGAACATGGAGATGCTGTCTGAACAGCAGATTGACGCCTATGTGGCGGATACCCATGAGGACACGGCTGGTCTCCCTCGGCTTCGCCCTCCTGGCCCTGCTGATCCTCAACACGCTCGCCATGACCCTGGTTGGATTATTCACCATCGCTCTTGGCAATGGTCTATTCAAGGGCAATCTTCAGGCAGTCGTCGGTCAGATGTATGACAATCCCCAATATTCTCGTGTGCGCGATTCGGCGTTTATGATTTTTTATATGGGCATCAATGTCGGCGCCTTCTTCGCCCCCTTTGCGGCGAC
>CALMJN010000470.1 GCA_937864385.1 uncultured Methanosarcinales archaeon
GGAATCTCCTCTATCTCCAGGACTCCATGGGGACAGAACTCGACGCAAGAGCCGCAGTGAATGCACTTTATGGGCATCTTCTCCTTGCCTAAGGCTATAGCCCCCACCAGACAGGCCTTCTCGCAGCTGCCGCAGCCGGTGCAGAGATCTTTATGAAAGACCACCTTTCCGCCCGCCTTCTTCTCCAGGGCACCGGTGGGACAGGCCCGGGCGCAGGGGGGATCGCGGCAGGCCCGGCAGACCACAATCCGATAGTCTCCCTCAATGCCCCCCTGGGTCCGGACCTTGATGGCGCTGCTGTCCAGGGAGACGGTGCCGCTCCGGATGCGGCTGCAGGCAAACATGCAGCCCAGGCAGCCTATGCAGCGCTCGGGATGAGCCACCTTCAAGCGGCGGCGCATTTTGGGCCGGGCTGGAGCGGCTGAATCTTCTTCAGCATCCACAGCTGCTCCCCTGGATTGTACTTTTTCAATCACTCCTGCCTGGTTGTCTCGCATTAGATGATCTTCTCCCGGCCTGAATCTTCTAACATCAGTGATTTCATTCCTGATTATTATAACTTCAGGCCCAGCCGTCCACAGAAAAGAGAGGATAGGATGGCGGTTATTCCGCCTTCACAAACCTATCGCCCAGGGTTTTCATCACATGGGGCAGCGTGGTGTACTCCATGTCTTCCATAGGCAGCCTATGAGGCTCGAAGGGCCCGTGCGCCCTCATGTAGTCTGTGATCTCCAGGCATCTCTGCCTGGCCCGGTCGAAGGCCACATCCTTGAAGAGATCCGCCGGCCCCACAAAGCTTCCGTAGGCCATCTGAAAGCCGGCGGCGATGACCCGGGGCGGGCCGTCGAACCTTGTAGGATGCGCCGTATCAAAGGAGCAGGGCATGAGGGGGCCGTTGTGGCTGCCCCGCATCCAGCCGGAGACCAAATGTCCCAGGGCGAAGGGCTCCAGCACCTCGCCCAGCGCGGGCAGTCCGGACTGGCAGCGCACCAGGGCCACAGGATCGTCCTTTCCTACATATTTCCCGGCGGTATGAAAGAGCTTCTCTGTGCTGACCGCAGCCACCGGCTCATGCTCGGAGATCTTGCTGCCCGGCTTGCAGAAGACCCTCTTGATCACATAGCGGCTTTTTGCTCCGATGAGGGCCAGAAGGTCATACATCTCCGCTGGAGAGTCCATGAAGACCTTCTTGTGCTCCTGGATATCCCAGACCTCAAAGGTGAAGCCGTGATGGAAGGAGGGGTCGATCACCAGTCCGGCGGTATTGAAGGGATCGGCAAACATTCTGAATATGGGCAGGTTGAAGGCTCCCGGCTCGGTCTTATCCATCATGAAGGCCACCACCGGCTCGGCGGTCCGCTCGTTGATCTCCATCTCCGCCACCCCGGGACCCATGCCCCGGATGTTGCCGCAGAAGGCATCGCAGAGCAGATCCTGCCCCGCTCCATAGAGCTTGAGCTTCTTGGCCTTCTCTGTGGCCTCCTCGAATGTCTCCCAGGCCAGAGCATGCACCTCTCCGCTGTCGCAGCCCTTCTTGTGGCTCATGAGCAGCTCCAGGTCGTCGCCGCAGGAGAGCACCCTGAAGTCGATCAGAGAGCCGGACCCTTTGGCCTCTTCAAGCTTCTTCTCTGCGGTTTCGATCAACTCAGGATGCACCGCCGAGTGGCCAGGAAAGCCGCCCACGTCGGCCTTTATGAGGCTTATAGTAATTTTAGTCATCTCAATCCCACCTGTGGCTCTTTGATCAATATTGCAGATTTATCATTTTTATCTATAAACTATGTGATCTATTATGGTTTTTTCGGTCTTTAAGCCTCATTGTAGACTTCTAAATTCGAAGAGCAAAATATTGCCCTTATTTTAATCTCCTCCAGGCGTTCAGGATAGCAGATCTTTCCGGGGAAAAGAGATAAAAATTTGAGGATTATCGGGAAAAGGCTCCTCGGCATCTCCAAAAGAAAGCGGCTGAGGTGCCTCTAAGATTTCATAATTTTCTTCATTGCCGCTGCTTTCTTTGTCTCTTTCCTTTAGGGCCACCTCAGCCTTTCAGCGCTCCGGGCATCTTAAGAGGCACATCAACCGGCCTGATGAATTGATCCAGCACCGACCTGGTGCCATTGACCTTGAGCTTGTCGAACAAAAAGGTGAATTTTCCCTCCAGCTCGGCGCAGATCTCATCCAGGACATCTGCCGGCAGGCTCCATAGCTCCCGCTTGAAGGGCCCAAAGCCCTTCTTGCGGCTCTTGTAGATGAACTGCTCTTCTGTGTCCTTTTCTTTCCATTCCCCTCTTAATTCGGCCCTGAGATGATCATATATCCTTGCCCTCAGGGGAGCCGGGAAGCCCTTGCTGTCATAGATCATATTCTGAAAGCCCGTAGCCAGATGAATCTCCGCCGTCCCTGTGGCGGGAAAGCGGTCAAAGGCTTCATCGGGAAGTGTGGAAGCGCCGTGCTGAACCGCTCCGGCCAGACCGTACCTCTGGCGGGCCATCTCCGAGAGCTTAGCCAGCACATCGAAATCTATTTTGACCTTGGCCACGGTGCCGTCCGCAAGCGGCACACCTCCATGGGTGGTTCCGGTCTGCACGCTGATCTTGCTGATTCCCTTGTGGTCCCTGCCACGTTTTTGGAGCTCTTCCAGATAGCCGTCCATAAAGACCTGCAACTCTTCCACGGTGCTGTTCTTGCCGCCCACCTCGCCGATCTCGCCTCCAACGGACACAGTGATGCCTTTAGGCTCCAGATCTCTAATCAGAGCGGTCAGCTCCGCGGCAAGGGCGAAGTTTGTCTTCTGCTGATCTTTGATGTCTGTCTGGGAGAGATCGACCAGGGTGGAAGTATCGATATCGATATTGTAAAAGCCTGCCTGGATGGCTTCCCGGATCAGGTCCTTAACTGCCTCAGTCTCCTTTTTCGCGTCTGCAGCGTATTTTTTGGCATTTATCTGGAAATGATCCCCCTGCAAAAAGACGGGCCCCTTCCAGCCGGATTTAACCGCCGCCGCCAAAATGCCGCAGGTGTATTCCAGGGGCCTCTGCCTGGTATAGCCTATTTCCGAACGGGCGATCTCAAAGATAACCGGTCCCACATTCCCTTTGATTGCGGCGCGAAATACGGCCTGAGCCACATGGTAGGTGATGCCCCTGATATTTATGGCTGGAACGGTAAATCCTGCGACGTCTTTCCTGCCCATGGCCTCATAGAGGGATTGAATTGACCCGGAGAAGATCCCCAGCTTGGCCGCGCCCTGGCGAATGAGATAAGCTGCAGCTTCTTTCGTAGCAGGGTCAGGACTGAAAACAACGGTATAGATCAGATCATCGATCAACTTCTCCTGAAAACCGGCCTTATCCAATATGAGAACATCTCCGCCCTCGCATGCGATAATGGACGCGCATCCTTTCTTTAGCTGATCCTCATTCTGGTAAATCATTGCTTCCCCCTCGAGTGATATTTATTGGGACAGGAATTCTCCTGCCATGGTTACTTCCGCCCTGGAGCCGATATAGATGGGCGAGCGTTGATTGACTGTTGTCACTTTGATATCGAGAATTTCATCTTTTCCATCCGTGGCCATGCCGCCGGCCTGCTCCACAATAAAGGCCATGGGCTGAAGCTCAAACAGCAATCTCAGCTTGCCCTGGGGCGATTTTTTCAGGGCGGGATAGGTGAATATTCCTCCCCGCTTGATTATCACCTGATTTATGTCGGGAACAAAACCTCCGCTGTAGCGCAGCTTATAGCCGTCTGCCTCCAGGCGATCGATATACCTTTGATGCCCCTCCGTCCAGTCCCGGCGCAGACCTCCCGGTGAAAATATCGAGCCTCTCTCATCGAGCCTGATATTTTCCTCAGACAGGACATACTCACCCTCGCGATCCAGTACAAACTCATGCACGCCCTTTCCGGCGGAATAGATCATGGTGATGAGAGGGCCGTAGGTGATATAGAGGGCGGCGACCATTGAACTTCGCCCGCAATCAAAAATTGAATTCTTGTGGATGCCAATGATCGTTCCAATGGCCAGATTGGTATCGACAAGGGATGAGCCGTCCACGGGATCGGCGGTTACAATATATTTCTCCTGCCCGCGACCGATGGTAACGATGTCATCCAGTTCCTCCGAGGCATACTCGCGAACAAATCCGGAGTTCCGGAGCATATTTTTCAATATATCGTCGGAGACGCGGTCCAGAGCCAGCTGATCCTCGCCATAAATATTCTTCAGGCCAGCAAGCTTGCGGTTTGATTCGTGGATCTTTGCAGAGATGTATTTGCCGACCACAGCAATCTGCCAGATGAGCCGCCGCAATTCCACCTCGATGCCATCCATCCACATGTGGCGTCTCAGATCAACGATGTATCGAGTGCGATCATTAATCCCTTCGGCCATAAGATTCTCCTGATATATTTTAGCAGTCTGCAAGTTATTCTCCGATAATAAATAAGTTGCCTCCGCAACAAATGATCGTCTTTCCATCCATCATCTATCTGCCGTATATGCTCTTGATGGCTGATCTGCTTTTGCCAGCATTCGTGCATGGCTCTCCTTTTTTGCCGCAATGATATACCCATTGGGCTTGAACGGCTTCTTGGATTTTGAGCCTGCCTAGGTTATATGTACCAGCCTTGAGCATCTTTCAAGCCGGTTCGATGAACCTGCCCTTTCTTGCAACTCTTCTTGTGGCTCATTAAAGCTTCAGATATTTGCTGCCAACCTCTT
>CALMJN010000471.1 GCA_937864385.1 uncultured Methanosarcinales archaeon
CCAGTGAGGTCCTCGACGGATCTGCCATACTCAGCATGGCGTCCCTTGAGCTGGCTGTCAGCCTTTGGATCGCGGGAGAGCCATCCGATGTGGGCCACGCCGATGACATTGCTGTTCAGGTTAGCCTCGAGCACGCCGGTGCAGCAGGCTGGGCATCCGTTAGCGGAGCCATATCCACCGGGGGCGGGCGCGCCATTCTCTACAAGGCCGTATCCTCTGGTCTTGACCTCGGTTGTCTTCTGCAGGTGCTCGGCATGGGTGTACATCTCAGTCAGCACAGCGCCGATTCTGTAGTTCTGGACGCACAGCTTCTCTACCCACTTCTGGTCGTATGTGCCGGTCTGGTAAGAGACGGGCATGTACTCGAACTCAGCTTCCTTGGTGAAGTTGATGTAATCCATGGGGCAGGCTACGCCGGTCGGGAAGGCGCAGATGGTCTGATCCCAATATCCATTAACTAGTACCGGAGCAGGCAGAGGGCCCGCTCCATCGGGATCAGCACCCATTACTGGAGGTACCCATACAGATCCGACTGGGACGCCGCCTCTCTGCAGCTGCCTCTCGGCCTCGAGCTCGGTCCTCTCGGTGATGACGTTACCGGAGCCGGACTCCTTCTCTACCAGCTTCTGGCCCTCAAAGCCAGTCTGGGTGGAAATGATCATCTCTACGTTCTTGTATCCAACGCCCTTGACCGATGCCTTCTCGTACATGTAGTTGGCTGCACCGGCCATGCCTACTACGGCCATGGCGATAATAACCAAAACTGCTATCATCTTTCTCATTTCTTTCCCACCTCCTTTACATGAGGATCGAAGGCTGCATTCAGGCAGCAACAAATGATCCTTCAGTACATCACCCCGGCTGGATGGCAAAACTCCGGGCTAAAAGCAAGAGAATGTTCCATCATGAGAGATGAATCCATCCCTCCCGGTTTTGCATTAAGGCATCTTTTCGAAGAGGTAAAAGATGCCCGATCCGGTGTGAGGAGCCTGATCCCATGAATCCAATTAGACCATTGAGTGTGATTTTCAGGCACAAGACTGACCATTGGATTAATGGCATATAAACTTATCGAGCAGCATAAGGTATATTTATCGGGATTGGGAGCCATTTCTGGACTGCAATTTAGATGGCTTTTCGCTCTGAATAGATTCTGATTTGGCTGGAGTTCAAATAAAATTCGGGCCAAAAGAAAAGAGAACTCCGGGCCTATAATGGCCCGAAGCTAAATCCAAATGCTTTAGATCTTTATTTACACGCAGGGCAGCCAGTCAACGCTGATTGCGCCGCATGTGGAGTTGCCCCAGAGCTGGATGAACTTCTCGATGGAGAAGACACCAGTGAGGTCCTCGACGGATCTGCCGTACTCAGCATGGCGTCCCTTGAGCTGGTTGTCAGCCTGTGGGTCGCGGGAGAGCCATCCGATGTGGGCCACGCCGATTACATTGCTGTTCAGGTTAGCCTCGAGCACACCGGTGCAGCAGGACGGGCAGCCGTTTGCAGAGCCATAAGCATACGGATTGGGGGAATTATTGTGCACAAGGCCGTATCCTCTGGTCTTGACCTCGGTGGTCTTCTGCAGGTGCTCGGCATGGGTGTACATCTCGGTCAGCACCGCTCCGATCTTATAGTTCTGCACACACAGCTTGTCCACCCACTTCTGGTCGTAAGTGCCGGTCTGATAGGAGACGGGCATATACTCCAGCTCCTGCTCCGAGGTGAAGTTGATGTAGTCCATGGAATCTCCTCCGGTGGGCCAGATGCAGTTCTCCAGGCCGAAGGGCTGTCTCTCCGCTTCCATCTCGATTCGGGAGAGGATCACATTTCCCGATCCGGACTGCTTTTCCACCAGCTTCTGGCCGCTATAGCCATTCTGGGTGGAGATGACCATCTCCAGGCTGCGGTATCCCACGCCTTTGATGGTCGATTTCTCATACATGTAATTGGCAGCCCCGGCCATGTCTACCAGTGCTATGGCGATAAACGCTAAAATGATCCATTCTCTCTTCAATCCACACTACCTCCTCTGGCCTGGGCGCAGTTTCAATGGAAAACCCCTGAATTCCATCTGCCCCGTCCATTCCATGCGGGGCAAGCGACCCCGATCAATTGCCAGGCTTCACTCTCCAATACCCTAGCACCCGCAATGCGGTTCTCTGGAGCCTATTTTAAGCTTTTGGCCGGGCTGGAGTATATTCAAAAGGCCGTTTGAGTTAAAAAAGAAAAGAACGGATGGCTTACTTGCCGAATCCGTTCAGCCTGTCAGCGAAGTTTTGACAGGAGATGCTCTGGCAGGGGCTGACAACATGTACGGGAGCCAGTCTCTTGGGGATATAGACTCCGGAGCAATCTCCCTTCTGGCAAGGAGACGGCTTCTTAGGGACAGAGATCCCTGGGCAATCCCCTTCCTGGCAGGGAGCAGAGCTGGGCTTGGTCTGATCCCGGAAGACGATCCTTCTCTT
>CALMJN010000472.1 GCA_937864385.1 uncultured Methanosarcinales archaeon
TCATGTTGCCTTTATTAGAAGATTCACGCTTGTCTCAAAGATCCATCGATGAGACCCTGGCCATTAAAGATTTACTGATGTACGCAGCTGTCTGTGGAACAGGTTTAGATACCATTCCTATTCCTGGATCAACATCCTGTGAGCAAATGGAAGCCTTACTACTTGATATCGCAGCACTTTCTTCGCGTTTGAATAAACCGCTGACTGCCAGATTGATGCCAATTCCTGGCAAAGAAGCGGGGGATTTGACGAATTTCGGGCGATGCTTTCCTGGCGCATCGTCTTGCGCCTGGTGCGCTATCGCCCCTGGCTGTGGCTCGCCAACCTGCTCTCGATCATGGTGCTCTATCTCTTTTGGCTGACGCCCGGCCTGGTTTTGCGGCCTGGTGCCGATAGCGAACGACGACCGCGCGCTCTCGTTGATGGCCGCGCTGCGGGCGGCAGGACACGGATGGTGGCCAGGCCCCGGGGCTCTGCTGTGGTCGTGAAATCCCGGCTGCCGAATATCAGCATCTTCAGGCATCCGGCCCGCCCTGACTCCTGCCCTTCGCCCACATGGCAGCGGATAAGAGCGCCAGCATGCGGCAAGAGGCGAGCCAAGCGCGCCGGGCGCGGCAGGACGCGCGACGATGGGCAAGCTGGGACGAAAAGCAGCTCTAAAACTCAGCAGCCCAAATCCAGCTATTTTTCCAGTAGGCTTAAACGATTTATTGCCACCGGAAATTAGAGAAGACCGAATAAGCCATTGAGGCCCTAATATCTGAACTTTATATCGTTCTCCTTTCTCATTCCGTATAGCTTTATATTCACATAGGCCTAAATAGCAGCTAATGAAACGACTTTATGACTACACTGTGATTCTCCGTCCAGATGATAATGGCACATTTGTGGCCTTTGTGCCAGCGATCCCAGGCTGCCATGCGTGGGGACGCACTCCGGAAGAGGCACAAATTGAGCTGCTCAATGTCTTCGATATGATAAGAGAAGAGCACGAAGAAGATGGGCGAATGCTTCCAGAGGATATTGATGTAAAGGCCGTTTATGCCTGCCAGAGCTAGAGACCTGCAGAAGGTTGCCAGAAAGTTGGGCTTCCAGATGGTACGGCAAAAAGGCAGCCACGCCAGATGGAAGCATCCTGACGGAAGAGCAACAACCATTCCCGTGCATGGAAATAGCGATATCGGAAGCTGGCTGTTCCATGAAATCCTTAAGCAGCTTGGAATAACCGAAGACGAATTTCAAGAGCTTCTGTAGCAGCGCTATAATCAAATCATGTCCATTTTTTTATGGGATGTGTAGAGTACCGAATGTATGGTATCTATATACCCAGCGATTTCTTTTAAATCTAGCCTGT
>CALMJN010000473.1 GCA_937864385.1 uncultured Methanosarcinales archaeon
AACGGGATAACAGCAGTAGACTCTACGAATCCTGCCCGAGGAATAATTGCTCTGAACCATTTGCATCAAGGGTTCGATATTCTGCCTTCATACACCACACCAGAGACATACGTGGAATATTATATGCCACAGGATTTCAGCATTGAGGGCAATCAGATAACGAACATGACGATTATCGCCTACGAAGATAATCAGGATATTGCCAATGCGTATGTCTCCTGGACGGGTGTTTTAGGTTCAGCCAAATCGATGAGGTGTTCTTTCGAGGTCAATGGCATCCCCGCGGAGGGATCGTTTACTGTGGCTACAAGAGAGCTATTTGGCTATGGAACAACTGTTGACCTCTTATTTGGAATCTTTGCGCCCGCCGGACAATTCGATATGGAAGCGCCAAAGCTTCTTGGGGCAATTGATTCAATCCGACTGATAAGGGATTACTTCTGCATCTGCTTTGATTGCCCGGCATATGGATGTGATTATCATTGCACCAACGGATGTTGCGATCATCCATGCGATGAATATGATAGATGCAAGGAAGCTGAATGATGGCAATAGCAGAACGAAAAGCCGTCCCTGAGGGATTATGGATTGCCGGTCTTCAGATGGTCACCGATTTGAATATTCGTGGCCCAGCAATTGCAGAGAGCATTTGAGCAACGATGACGCAAAGGTAAAGAACTTATAGAGCGTAATAGCGTGGCAGAGGGATTAAATTGAGACTCTATTTAATATTTTTAGGATTATTGGTTCTTTCTGGGAGTGCCTATGCAGAGGATGAAGATACGCGATTTGACGGGCAGGCTCTATTGTATTTCGAGAATGTTGGAGCATGGGGTTGGTATATTTCAGTCGACCAGGTCATAGACGGACCTGCCGATATGTTGGGGCAGAATATCTCGGTTTATATGACCTCCGCCAATCCTGCAGAATATCCGCCAGGATTCATTGATCCGGACATCAAGATCGGAGACAATGTCTCTGTATATGGTTCGCTGCAATATATCGAGCCGGGAAGCTACCATGTATTGTTGGTGGGCTCCGATGAGTACTATATAGCGCCTGATATCCGAGATGAGGTTTCTGCAAATCATCAATCCTGACCCCCCACGATTCAGGCGCACATTTGCAGTGCATCCAGCCTGGCGGTTGCCTTCAAGGCTGGGCTTTTGCCTGCAATGAAATTGCTGGCAGTCCACGGTACGGGCCTTTTCCCTGGCC
Organism: uncultured Methanosarcinales archaeon; assembly: GCA_937864385.1. Classification (GTDB taxonomy): domain Archaea; phylum Halobacteriota; class Methanosarcinia; order Methanotrichales; family Methanotrichaceae; genus Methanothrix. Next base: position 1,219 of record CALMJN010000473.1, read on the forward strand.
TTCGGGCAGGATCTTTGCCGCCTCCATGGCCGCCTTGGCCCGCATCTGGCTCTGGTAGGCGAACTCGTCCTGGGCCTCCCGGGGGATGTCGTACATGCCGTTGTGCCGGCCCAGGTAGCAGGGGTCGTGATAGGTGTAGACCTTGCCCTCGTCCCCGTTGCCGTTGAGGCGGATCTTGCCCGATTGGACGGCCTCGGCGATCAGCTCGCTGATGTGGTAGACCGGCGGCAGTCCCTTGTAGTCCTTTTTCAGGGCGTTGTAGGCATGGGGGTCTGCGGTGACGATGCGTTTCGCTCCGGAGGCCAGGATCGCCT
>CALMJN010000474.1 GCA_937864385.1 uncultured Methanosarcinales archaeon
GATTAATAGCCGCGGTGGCGGATAGATAGCGATCGTCAGTCATTTTGCTCTTGAATTGTATGGGTTCGGTTCGACCTGTTAGAGTAATTTTAGTTTCTGCTTATGTTCAACATGCTCACGAATAAAAGTGACGAAGCGGGTCGTCCAGCTGCAATCACCAATGCTGCGAAGGTGAGTATATGAGGCCAGCAAGTTTTTTAATATCAGGCCGTCGCATTGGCCGGTAATGCCGTGGCCACGCTCGACGTGATAGGCGAAACGCGAGCTCGGCGGAAGATTTTCGAGGCTGGAATAGTGGAATTCATGCGCCCTGATCTGTTTGGCTGGAGCAGTCAGCCGTGGCCAAGGATGTTCAGCATTTTCCCGCAAATGAACATAGCCACGACCAACCGGCTTGGCGTGCATTGCCACGTCGCCGGGAATTGCGCCGACCATTTCGTAAGCTCGCCCTTCGTATGAAATGCTGCGCGAAAGGTACATCATGCCGCCACATTCGGCATAGACCGGCATCCCCGCCGCGATTGCCTGTTTGATTTCACCACGCAAGCTTTCGTTGGCTTCCAGTTCAACTGCACAGGCCTCCGGAAAACCACCGCCAATGTATAGGGCATCGACTTCAGGCAGGTGTGCGTCGTTGAGTGTGTCGAATGTTAGCAAGGTTGCCCCTGCAGCTTCCAGAGCATCCAGATCGTCTGCATAATAAAATCCGAAAGCCCGATCACGGGCAATGCCGATACGCACTTTTCTGGCGGCAGATTGTGGATCGATGCAAGCCTGGGCTGGCAGAGGGCTTTCTTCAGCTCGCGACAGTGCGAGCAATTTGTCCAGATCGACCTGTTCGGCAATCGCATCACCGATCAACTTCACCTTTGCCGATGCGGCAATCGACTCGTTGCTCGGCATCAAGCCCAGATGGCGCTCGACGATACTCAGGCGCTCGTCGTATTGAATCGCGCCAACGACCGGAACGTCGGTGTAGTGCTCGATCACTTGCCGCAGCTTTGATTCGTGACGACTGCCACCGAGTTTGTTGAGTATCACCCCGGCGATCCGGATATCCCTGTCGAACGCCTGATAGCCGAGAATCAGCGGCGCGATTCCGCGCGTCATGCCGCGCGCATCAATGACAAGAAATACCGGCAAATCAAGCAGCTTCGCAAGTGCGGCGTTGCTGTTACTTCCGTCGAGAGACAGGCCGTCGTACAAGCCCTTGTTGCCTTCGACCAGGTTTACTTCGGAGGCATGACGAACGAAGGTATCGACAACCTCACTACGCTCCATCAGATAGAGATCAAGATTACGGCAGGGATGACCAGCAGCCAGCGACAGCCACATCGGATCGATGTAGTCGGGCCCCTTTTTGAACGGTTGAACCGCATGACCGCGCGCGCTAAGCGCTGCACAAAGACCGATGCTGACCATGGTCTTGCCTGACGATTTATGAGCTGCCGAAATTAGCATACGGTTCATGGCAGCCTTTCAGGGGTTATTCAGCGGTCTGGCTTTTATCCTGCGGCATGAAGTTGATGACGCGAACACCCACGGTGGTGAGGATGAAGGCGACCGCAAGGCCCCCGAAACCCAGCAGTAATTCATAGACTGACGGGCTGTAGGAGGCTATCTGTCCATCTCCGAAGCTACTGCTTGCGACGTACCCCGGGAAGATCTCAAGAGGATAGGCCTGGCCACCGATAATGAAAACGTAGAGCAGAGCGAATGCGCCCAAAATAACCAGGATTGAAGCTAACATGCAGTTGGACTTTCTTCCAGGCCAGTAAATCAGGACCAATGGCAAAATATTGCCGAGCAAGATGTACCCACCCCAGAAAAGTGTCGGGTAAATACCCCCGTCGCGAAGTATGAAACGTTCGAAGTCGATTTGCTGGGCGAAATACAGATTGGTCAGATGATAGACAGCGATCAGATACAGTGACCCAATCACGAAGATGCCGAGCAAGCGCTTCGTGCGCTCCATGATGGCCTGATCAAGAACCCTGTCGTTCCAAGCATAGGTTACAGCCTGTACCAAATGAAAGACAGCCAGGCCCCAGGCAAACGAAAGCACGATGAATAGCGGTGGAATCAGCGCGGAACCATAGGCCTGACGCGCTGTGAGGAACGCGAAAATAAGGCCGGTTCCTGTGGTAAGTATGAAACGCCAGGCAAATACTGCGATACCGGCTGGTTTATTCCACGGGTTCATGCGACGTTCCATCATCGTCCATAGATAGATGACGATCAATGCGAACATGCCGCTATAAAGAACTACGTTCCAAGCGAACATCGAGGAGAAGCTCACCGAGATCGTCGGGCAGGACGGCACCGAGATGCTCAACCACGCCATCGCTCTGGGCCGTCATGGGCAGCCGGAGGAGATGGCCCAGATGGTGCTGTTCCTGGCCTCCGACAGAAGCAGCTTCTCCACGGATATGAAGGAGCTGGATGTGGTATTCGGCGGCGAGAAGAAGCTGGCGGCGTGCCTGCATGAGCTGGCGGAAGAGTACCATCCGCCGGCTATATTCGTCTATTCCACCTGCATCGTGGGCATCATCGGAGACGACCTCTCCTCCGTCTGCCGCAAAGCCAGCCGGGATCTGGGAATCCCCGTGCTGCCGGTAAAGTCGGAGGGATTCCGGGGCAACAAGAATGAGGGCTACAAAGCCGCCTGCAATGCTCTGGCTGCTCTGATAGGATCAGCCAATTATGTCCCCAAGGGCCCCTCCATCAATATTCTCGGCGAGTACAATGTAGCCGACGACCTCTCATACGTCAAGCCATTCTTCCAGGAGCTGGGAATTGAAGTGGTAGCCACTCTAACGGGCGACGCCAGGGTACGCGAGATACAGAGGGCTCATGCCGCCCATCTCAACCTGGTGCAATGCAGCGGCTCTATGACTTACCTGGCCAAGAAGATGGAGGAGAAATACGGCATACCATACAAACGGGTGAGCTTTTTCGGAGTTGAGGACATGTCCAATGCCCTCCGCACAGCGGCGGACTTCTTCGCCTCGCCGCAGATGCAGGAGAGGGCGGAGCAGATCATCCTCCGGGAGAAGTCCAGGGTTATGCCCTTTTTGCAGGCCTGCCGCGCCAGTGTGGCGGGACGGAAGGCAGCCATCTACATGGGCGGGGCAGCCAAGGCCGTCTCCCTGGTGCGGGCCTTCCAGGATCTTGGAATGGAGGTGGTGATAATTGGAACACAGACCGGAAGCAGGGATGACTACCAGAATATAGCTTACATCGTGAAAGACGGTACGGTGATCATAGATGATGCCAATCCACGGGAGCTCTCCCAGCTTCTTGTGCGCCAGAAGGCGGACCTGCTGGTCGCAGGGGTAAAAGAGCGCTTCCTGGCCTACAAGATGAAGATCGCATTCTGCGACTTTAATCACGACCGGACGGTGAATTTCGAGGGCTATGAAGGAATTATGAACTTTGCTCGGGAGGTCTCTACCAGCATAAACAGCCCAGTTTGGCAGCTTCCCCTGAACAGAGCAAGCGGCATTGTCAAGAGAATCGGTTTGGAATCCCTGAAGGAGGTGAGCAGCAGTGATATCTCGGAATCTTGCCACAGTTAATCCCTGCTCCATGTGCATGCCCATGGGCAGCGTACTGGTCTTCCGGGGAATAGAGGGCTGCATGCCCCTCTTCCACGGCTCCCAGGGATGCAGCACCTATATGCGCCTCTACCTGGCTCATCACTTCCGTGAGCCCATAGACATCGCCTCCACCGCTTTGAGCGAGAGGGGTGCGGTCTACGGCGGAGCGGAGAATCTCAAGCAGGGCCTACGGAATGTGATAAACGGCTACCATCCCAAGGTGATAGGAATTGCCACCACCTGTCTGGCTGAGACCATCGGAGATGATGTGCCCCAGATAGTCCGGGAGTTCAAGGCAGAAAATCCCTTGGCCAGAGATGTGACCATAATCTCCGTCTCTACACCGAGCTACTCTGCTTCTCATGAGGTAGGATACAGAGTGTCTTTGAAAGGCCTGGTCCAGAGCCTGGCAAGGAAGTCGGAGCCCAGCGGACGGATCAATGTCCTGGTAGGATCGATCGTCTCCCCAGCAGATGTCCGCTTTCTGCGCCGGCTATTGGACGACTGGGGCCTGGGCTACATTCTGATGCCGGACATATCCGAGACGCTGGATGCGCCGCTCCGCTCGGAATCCTCAGCTATTCCGGAGGGGGGAACGCCCCTGGTTGATGTCATTGACACTGCCAACTCCATGGCCACTCTTACCATAGGTGGATCGGTCCAGGAGCCGGGAGCGGGCGACTTTCTGGAAAATGAATTCGGTGTGGCGCACACAGCACTTCCTCTGCCCATCGGCCTGGAATTCAACGATCGTTTGATGGCAAGTTTGGAAGAGCTGAGCGGCCTTCCCATGCCCCAGCGCTACGAGCAAGAGAGAGGGAGACTGTTGGATTCCATGGTAGATTCCCATAAGCTTCTGGCGGAGGT
>CALMJN010000475.1 GCA_937864385.1 uncultured Methanosarcinales archaeon
CGGCTCTTTTACGCGCGAGCAGGGAAATGGCTCCTGCCTTGAGACGCCCGACACCTATCTGCTTCTGGATGAGGAAGGATTGGCCATAAGGCAGCTTGGCCGGAAAAAGCCCCTCATTTTATGCGAGCTTCTCTAGATGCCAAACCTATTTCATCCAGTATCATCTTGACCAGTTCATGTTCGAACCGAAAGAGGAATCTTTGGTCATGGAGATCGTTCGCAGCTTCTTTGATATTACGCCTGAAGAGATGATGAAGATCGGCGATCAATTCAAGAAGCTGCTCTTCGATCCGGGAGCAGCCAGCGAGGAAGATGCCGCAGCCAATTTGAGGGAAGCTCTGCAGGATATGCCCAAAGAGCAGGTCCTGCTGGCAGGAATGTTCGTCTCCGGCCTGCTGCGCTGCAACCTCGTTCCCCAGATTCAGCAGCAGTTTATGCAGGCCCAGGCGGAGGAAAAGACCGATACGGAATGATCGGCGACGATACCGTTTCCTCTGCCCTCCCGCACCAAACCGCCCTGGAAGTTGAGCTGAGAGGCATAGTGGAGGCCATCCTGGCCGGCAAAATCAATGGTCAGGCGGAGCTGGAGGCGGCCAAGAAGGGGGCTGCATCCCGGCTGGGCCTGGCCTCCCTGCCCAGCAATGCCGATATTTTGGGCCGGGCTGCGCCAGGGGAGAGGGAGCGGCTAGGGATGCTGGTCAGAAAGCCCACCCGCACCCTCTCCGGTGTGGCAGTCATAGCGGCCATGACCTCTCCCGCCCGCTGCCCCCACGGCATTTGCCTGCCCTGTCCGGGGGGTATCGCCTCCCCTTCTCCCCAGAGCTATACCGGTCGCGAGCCCGCCGCCATGCGGGCGGCCCAGAATGACTATGATCCTTACCGCCAGGTGGCGGCCCGGCTGGCCCAGCTGGAGGAGATAGGCCATCCCCTGGACAAGTCGGAGCTGATAGTCATGGGCGGCACTTTCACCTCCCGCCCTCTGGGCTACCAGCACTGGTTTGTCCGCCGCTGCCTCCTGGCCATGAACGACTATCCGGGGGGAGAGCGCATCTTTTCTGGGCGGGATTCATTTGAGGCCATAGCGGCAGCCAATGAGAGCGCCAGAGTGCGAAACATCGGCACCACCTTCGAGACCAGACCGGACCACTGCCGTCATTCTGACATCGCTCAGATGCTTTATCTGGGGGGGACCAAGGTGGAGCTGGGGGTGCAGAGCACCAGGGATAGGGTCCTGGAGATGATGAGACGGGGGCATACCGTGGAGGATACAGCCGCGGCCAATCTCGCCCTCCGCGAGGCGGGGCTCAAGGTGGGATTTCATATGATGCCCGGCCTTCCCGGCTCCACTCCCGAGACCGACCTGGCTGTCTTCAAGGAGCTATTCTCCGACAGCCGCTTCCGTCCCGACTACCTCAAGATCTATCCCACCCTGGTTATAGAGGGAACTGAGCTGTACCGGCTGTATCAGAAGGGCGAGTACAACCCTCTGGAGGACGAGCCGGCTGCCGACCTGGTATCCCGCATCAAAGAGATCCTTCCCCCCTATGTCCGGCTGCAGAGGGTCCAGAGGGACATACCCGCTCATCTCATCCTGGCCGGGGTCAAGAAATCCAATCTCCGGCAGCTGGCCCAGCAGCAACTGGCAGCGCGAGCAGGCCGGTGCCACTGCATTCGCTGCCGGGAGGCGGGACTGCGCCATCTGCACCAGGGCCAGGTGCGCCTGGAGCAGATGCACTATGCCGCCTGCGGGGGGCAGGAGCATTTCCTCTCCTTTGCCGGCCCGGATGACACTCTGATTGGATTTCTGCGCCTGAGGCTCTCAGCCCAGGCAAGGGTGAGAGAGCTTCATGTCTACGGGCCGATGCTTCCCATAGGCAGCAGAAAGGAAGGATGGCAGCACCGCGGCTTTGGGGAGAAGCTGGTGGAGGAGGCGGAGGCCATGGCTCGTGAGGCGGGCTACCGCCGCCTGGAGATCACCAGCGGCATTGGAGCGCGCGGATATTACCGGCGGCTGGGATATGACCTCTCAGGCCCTTACATGGCCAAGGATCTCTAGCATTGCAGTGGAAACAAAAGAGGGCAAAGATGCAAAGGGCAAAGAGGCACCACAACCATTAAATACAGTGCACCGAAGAGATTTCGCGATCTGAGGAATTATAATATGCGTTGGCAAGGCAAATTTGGAAGAAAGCCCACGGGAGGCAAGCTTATTCCCGCCCGGGGCAAGAGAAAGCATGAGGTAGGCAGAGAGCAGAGCGACACCACCATTGCCGCGGTCAGGGTGAAGAAGATCGAGACCAGGGGAGGCAACCAGAAGATGAGGATGCTTCGTGGCGATATGGCCACGGTTTCCGATCCCGTCACCGGCCAGTCCAAGGTGGTCAAGATCGAGAGGGTCAGCGAGAACAAGGCCAATCTGCACTACATGAGAAGGAACATCCTCACCAAGGGGGCTATCGTCAAGACTGAGATTGGAGAAGCCCGTATCACCAACCGGCCGGGACAGGATGGCGTGATCAATGCCATGCTGCTGCCCGCAGCCTGAAAATCCCTTCTCTTTTCATGTTCATCGTCTTCCGGTGCAGCTGCGGCCGCCACCTATATGCCCGGAAGGAGGCCAAGAGCAGGACCTGCCCCTGCGGCAAGAGAAACATTCTCTCCAAGGTCAGGGTCCTCTCTCAAGCCGAGGACGCGGCGGCCGCCGGGGAGATGGTGCGAAGGCTGCAGATGGGCTCACGGGGTATGACCGGATTTAAGCCGGCCCACCTTTAAGGTTCGCCTTAGGCCGTCTTTTTGGCAGGGAATATGGCAAAGGAGGCGGTGCACTCGGCCAGGCACTCTCCCGCCTCGGAGCTGACCCGACCTCTCATAAAGGCTACGCTTCTGCCCTTCTTTACCACCTCACCTGCCGCATTGATCCTGCCGCTTTTCACTCCCTGCAGAAATGAGGTGCACTGGGATATAGTGGCAATGGCACTTGTCTTATCCAGGACGGTGAAAAGAGCCAAGGCCATGGCCTCATCGCATAGAGCAGTATACAGGCCGCCCTGCAGCCATCCCACCCCATTGTGCATATCGGGACGCACGGTCATATAGAGCTCCGCCCTGCCGGCTCCAAAGTCGCCGATATCAATTCCCATCAATCGGAAGAAGGGATTGGCGTCCCTTCCCCTCCTTTGGATCTCCTCAACATAACTCATCTTCAATCATATCCTGATCCTGGAGGAAAACTAGCGCATCTTATCCAGTCCTTTTCTGCCTTAAAATATGCCAGCTCCATCTACATTTGGGAGAGGGGGCTAAAATAGCAGTCTTGCCTTCAGAGAATATGGTCCGGCAGCCATCAGCATCAAAAAGAGAATGACAGGTGAACTACCTCATCAAAGGGATAGCTCACTCTTGCCAGCTCGTTTCTCTATTTTCTGGCCATCTTCTTCAATTCATCCATTTTTGCTTGGGCAGCAGCCATATCTGCAGCCATCTTTTCTTTGCCGGTGGCAATTGTCTCCTCCGTGGACTCTACGGTCTCCGGCTGGCTGGGGCTGGCTGGGGCAGTCTCGTTGTCCTGAACAGGCTCCAGGGCGGCAGCGACCTCCGCCTCCAACTCGCTGGCAGTGCTGGTGGTTTCATTGCTGCTGGCCTCAGGAGCAATGGTGCCTGGGCAGTTGCTGGCAGGGGCTACGCCATCATTTACAGAAATCATCAGGTTCTCCAGAAATACACCCCATGTCTCGTCGCTCAGGTTCATGTCTGCCGTAACCAGGAACAGCGTCTGATTGCGCTGATTGGCTACGAATTTGAGATTGCCAATCTGCCCTATCAGAATTGGTGCTGTTATCGATTCATTATACGCAGCCTGGGTAAAGACAGGGTCGTAGGCTTCCAGATATGGTTTCAGATCGGCAGGCTCCAGCTCCCCTTGCGGTGGCTGGCAGGGATAGAGAAGATGCAGTTCTACCCTATTTCCATCCAAAAGCATTGATGCTGCTACCTCACTGCCACTGGAATAATTTGACTCGGATATTCCTTCAGGCTCAACCACTACTTCGGGAGGAAGACAGAAGGCCATGCTGGCATAGCTTCCCGACTCCGTTGCCAACTCAGCTCCCGTGCAGGTGTAATTGCTTGTAGCGTTTTCTTGGGCCGACGCAAAGCCAGCCATAAGGCCAACTACTATGCCGCAAAATAGCAGCATCTTCCTAAGAGAAATAGATGTACTTTGCAGTGCTCTATGTATCATCCAATCCACCTCATTGCTTGTTCTTTATCTCCCTTCAAGAGTGTTCTAATATTCCATCGGGTTTATAACACTCAAACTATTTAATCGTTTTCCAGATATGTATAGTGATCCACCGGTCCGATACGATAATATACCTGAATTCAATGACAGCTAATGGCAGCCATTGCTGTATGGATTTTAATCTAGGATTATGTGGAGGATGAGAGTGTGAGCCGAACAATACGAGCATTATGCATGGCCGCATCTCTGCTGGTTTTGCTGGCAGGCCCTGCGGCATCGGTAGTGATCAATGAGATGGAGCTCAATCCGCCGGAGGGAGAGGTTGACTGGATTGAGATCTACAATCCGGGCAACCAGAGCGTGGATATCAGCTCCTGGACGGCTGAGATCACCGATGGTAGCTGGACGGGACGTTTCGAGGCAGTTGCTCCCGGGACCATCCTTTTGCCGGGGGGGTTTTATGTCTTCAACGGACAGGAAACCTGGGATCATGATGATGGAGGATATGCTGTCCTATACAGTGCATCGGGCGAGATCCTGGACCGAACTGCCAATAGAAATGATGGATTAAACAACGACTTTACCTTCGGCAGGCATCCCGATGGATATGATACAAACACTGATGGCGACTGGGGACTGGGATCAGCCACCAAGGGAGTGTCTAACATCCGCTGAACGGTACAGAGAGCGGACTTAAATCGAATCGGAGATTCTGTCTAAAGAAAAGGAGGAGTATGAAGATGAAATTTCAATCTGAGACCGCCGTCAAAGCCTTCCTGGTTTTTGGCGGCCTTCTGGCTCTCTGCAGCCCGGGATGCTGCAATATAGTGGTAAACGAGTTTGAGCTCAGCCCGCCGGACGATACAACCGTCTGGGTGGAGCTCTACAATACGGCAGACGAGGCCGTAAACATGGACGGCTGGATGATCAAAATAGTGGATGAAGCCTGGGAAGGGCCCATTTACCTGGAGGGAAGCATTGAGCCCAGAGGATTTCTGGCCGTGGATGGCCAGGAGAGCTGGATTACCACCGGAAATGGCACGGTCTATCTCTATGATGCCTCTGGAGCAGAGGTGGACAAAACTCCCCAGCATGGCGATAACGAGCATAACGACTTCACTTATGCTCGCCAGCCGGATGGAAAGGATACTGATACCAGAGCCGATTTCGGATATACGATGGCCAGCAAAGGCCGCTCCAACGGCTCCGGAGCATAGAATCAGGCCCAACAGGATCAGTTAGAACCTCATCAATCCCTTATCAGCCCCCGGCTGCAAATGCATCGGGGGCGAAATGTTTTTTCAGGCCAGCCACAGGGTATAAGCTCTATCCCTCTGGAAGCTCCTGGCGTGCTCGCTCTTATTGATGATATCCCGACCTTTTCTCTGGAAGACGGTTATGGTCTGGGTCTTTCCTGCGCCAACGGTGAAGCTGGCCGCACCATCCAGTGAGCCATCGCTCTCATCGCTGCTGAAGAAGACCCCGTTGACCTGGACATCAAAGCCCCTCATCCGCTCTGATCGCACGGTTATCAGCGCCTCGCCTATCCGGACCGCCTCCACATCCAGAGAGGCAGCGGCTGCATCGGGAGGTCGGGGCAGTACGTCCAGGATCAGAGCGCTGCTGGGACGGCTGCCCTGAGATAAAATCAAAAAGAATCTGCCTGTCTCCTCTGGCACCAGCCTCAGGCGGTGGTAATAGCTGGAGAGGGATTTTATGCTCCAATGGTCGATCTTGCTGTCGGCATAGGATATCAGATAGAGATCAGCGCTGCCGTCCTCTGGGGTATGAGCTATGATCTCCACGCTCTCGCCGGCGGCCACCACCTGATACTGCATCCAGCTCTCGTCCTCCTGGATCCACAACTGGAGGGAGGTTTTTCCGAGGCCCGGACAGCAATCGCCGGGGAAGCAGTCCGAATAGTTGTACCTCACACCTCCCACAATCACATTCCCCGGCTCGCTGCCTCTGATATCGAAGGTTATGGGATCGGAGAGCGTCGTCTTCGCCTCCGCCGGAGGCTCTTCTGCCTGATCCATCCAGGGCTCCTCGGTCCAGACGGCGCTTCCCTGGGGCGCTGCCTGGACGGATAAGGCCAGCAGCAGCATCAATGCCGCCGCTAGCAGGAGAGGGGCAAGGGGGCTGAATCTGTGGCCCACTGCCAGGCTCAGCCTCTTCACATCGTCTCCAGAGCAGCTATGCCCAGTGTATCAAGCGTCACCCGCAGGGCATTCTTCGCTGCTCTGGCCAGGCCCATTCTGGCCTGCCTCAGATCCGGCTCGGCATCCAGAACCGGGCTGAAGCGGTAGAAGAGGTTGAAGCTCTCCGCCAGCTCCCGGGCATAGGTGGCCAGCTGATGGGGCTTGAGCTCACGGGCAGCTCTATCGATGACCAGATCGAACTGGGCGATCTTCTTGAGCAGAGCTATCTCATAATCGCCTTTCAGGAGATGGCAGGCGATATCAGAGCCGTCCGCCGCCAGAGCCTCCCCCTCGCCCCGGCGCAGGATGCTGGCGGCGCGGGCATGGGAATACTGGATAAAGGGAGCGGACAGCTTCTCGAAGTCCAGAGCCTGCTTCCAGTCGAAGGTGGTGGCTTTGTCTGCCGAGACCTTGACCACATCATAGCGCACCGCTCCCGCCGCCACCTGAGCTGCTGTCTCCCGGAGGAAGGCCTCGCTCTCCTCCGGCCTTCTCAGCTTGACCTCTTCATAGGCCTGCTTTTCCACCTCATCCAATAGCTCGTCCGCGGAGATGAACTTGCCCTTCCTGGTGCTCATGGAGCCGGTGGGAAGGGAGACGAACTCGAATATGACCACCTCCGGCTCCCGGACCCCTAAAAGACGCAGCGCCGTCCGCAGCTGTCCCGAGACCAGCTTGTGGTCCGCTCCCAGGATGTCCACGGAGCGGTCCGAGTTTTCCGCCTTCCAGCGGTGGTAGGCCAGGTCCCGGGTGATGTAAAGGGACGTGCCGTTGGCCCTCTTCAAGACCATCTTCTTCTCAAAGCCGTAGGAGGTGAGATCAAGCTGGAATGCCCCATTTTCCCATTCGGTGAGGCCGGTCTTCTCCAGGAGGCCGACTATCTCCTCCACATCCCCCCGGCGCACGAACTCCGACTCCCAGTGGTAGGAGTCGTGGCTGATGTTCATTCTTTGCAGCGTCTGCTCAATGCCGCCGATGGCGTACTTGACTGCGCTCTGGATCTTGGCTATTATCTCCGGGTCTCCCGCCTCGTAGCGGGCGATGACCGAGTCGGCCTCATCCCTGATGCCGGGCTGGCTCTCCATGAGCTTGTTAGCAGCGATATAGACCTTGGCCACGGCGTGGTCTGCTTTGCTGCCGTCCAGCTGGAAATGGTCGCAGCCTACCACCACCATGGCCTCCTGGCGGCCCATGTCGTTTATGTAATACTGAGCATCGACGGTGCATCCCGCCCGGCGCAGTATGCGAACTAAAGTGTCGCCTATGACCGAGTTGCGGATATGGCCCACATGTAGTGGCCCGTCGGGATTGGCCGAGGTATGCTCCACTATCACCTTTTCGCTCATCCTACCGGTCCAGGCGTTATCTGCCAGGGCTTCCTGGAGCACTTTATCCAGGAACCTGTCGTTCATGAAAAAATTGAGATAGGGGCCCAGGACCTCCACCCGATCCACATAACGGCGCTCCTCCGGCAGGGCCTTATGGATCTCTGCGGCTATGGCCGCCGGGCTCTTCTTGAGGACGGGGGCCAGGCGGAAAGCGACAGATGAGGCCAGGTCGGCATGGGGGCTTATGTCCAGCCCCAGGGGGTTTGCTCCATCCTCCAAATTACAGCCGCAGCGCTCCAGGGCCACCTTCAGCAGCGCCTCTACCTCGCTCATAAAATCAAGAAACATGGTTGACTCCGATTGTAGCAGTATCTTCGATCCATCAATTGGATGGGGCGATATAAGGATTGCGCGGGCGCTCGTCCATAGCCTGCATATCTATCCCCCTTATCCTTGCTCATTTGTGATCTTTAGCATGAACTATGGACATATGGGGGAGGAGCATAATATGGGGGGAGCTATTGGCGTGAATACCGAGAAGAGAATTGCTCTAGTAAAAAATATAAAAAAGATTTAGCCGGTTATGTTGCTTGAAATCACGGCCACCAGTATCGCCAGGACCACCATGAGCTGTAAGGCCACCAGTTCCCCCAGTACCCACTCCATCCATACCATACCGGTTGATGGTAATAGTGGGTATAATGGGATCCTGGATGATGATGAGATCCCGGATGGTGACTTCCTCCCCAATGAGGAGCGGCCATGCCAACGGATGCAGTTACCAGCATAAGGGCTGCCAATAACAGCATCACTTTAAATGCTGTTCCCTTTTTCATAATTTATTGCACCTCCGATCTTTTGCTGACAAGAACAAAGAGGCATTGGCCATATTTAAGGCCAATTTTAATGTAGATGTCGTATGAATCCGATCTAAAAGGGACGGATATCAAAGCCGCCTGTATGGCAGATAAAGGTCGCTTACATAAGAAGGTCGAAAAAGACGATATTCGATAGCAATGGTGCGGGGTACGGGATTCGAACCCGCGAACTCCTGCGAGACAGGATCTTAAGTCCTGCGCCTTTGGCCAGCTTGGCAAACCCCGCTCATTTTCAGATAACTATCCGACCTGTATCGTTTATATCGAATCCCTGGGACCACTTGGGCACTTAGCATGTATACTTCTGGAATAAGTACTTTCCCGATGCAATAAACCTTTTTTTGCGCCCTTGCGCATGTTACAAGAAAAGGTAAAAAAAGATGCAGCGGTTTAAATGTAGACCGCTGTTCCC
>CALMJN010000476.1 GCA_937864385.1 uncultured Methanosarcinales archaeon
TGAGCGCAGGATGCAGTGCACCGGACCATGCCCGACTCTATGCAGAAATGGATACAGCATCCGGAAAGCTCACCTCGCCGCCACGGGATATAATAATCGGCAGAGCGAATCTCAGCCTATCCGCCCAGCCGGACCGCTTCGATATTGCCAGGGGTGATTCTGTCACCTGGACGGTTATTCTGGAAAACCATGGAAATGGAACTGCACATGATATCATCCTCAACGCCTCCCTCTCCTCCGGACTGCAGTTTTCAGGCACGAATTCCATGCTCTCCAGCAGGATTGTCTCTCCCCTCGCAGCTGGTGAAACGGAAGAGATAAAGCTCAAGGCCAAGACCGTGGCCACCAAAAACAGATACTCCTGCGACTTCTCTTTAACCTGGGGGCCAGATCCCTGTCAGGAGATCAGACAGACCTCCCTGCTCAGCCCCAGAACTGCCATCGCCAAGGAGCCGGACCAGCCCCGCAGCTTCACTATAGGGCAATCCATGCCCTTTACCATATTTGCCGACCTGCCCCGGGGCGCCAGCGGTCTGTGGATCAATGATACCATTCCTGGCAGCCTGATCTACAACGAAAGCAGCCTCTCCTGGCAGGGTCGAGATCCCCTGCAGGAAACTCGGAAAGACAACTTGGACGGCAGCCAGCAGATCTGCTGGTTTTTCGGTGATATTGGGGCGGCTCAGCAGATCGAACTCAGATATGACTGCCTTCTGCCAAATATTGCCGGCAACCAGAATGGATCTTCCCTGGTGGGAACAAATGCAGCTATGACCTGGATGGATGGCGGTGGCAGTAAAAATGATTCTGACGGAGCCGGGCCGATCTCCATAGTCGAGCCGGACCTGCATCTGGAGATCTGGCCGGCTCACTCCTTTGCCGCTCCCGGCAGCCGCATCCAGTTCTTGCTCAATATCTCTCACACCGCCTATAGCGAGGCTTCTGCCTACGAGCTGGCGATACAGGCACTGCTTCCCGTCGGCCTCGCTTATGTGCCGGGATCAGCAGAGGTGCTGGCGGGCCCGGTAGCATCATTTGATGAACAGAACCTCTTCTGGAAGATCGACTCTCTGGAGGGAGAGTGTTTCGTCATCCGTTTCGATGCCATTTGCCAGGGCCACCCCGGCGATCGCTCAGTCGTACCGGCCCACCTCACCTGGACCAGCCAGCCGGGAGTCTGCCCTGAGGAGCGCACCGGCGCAGGAGACATTCTAAACAACTACAACAGGAGTGACTCGGCAGTAGTGGATGTCATGAACCTAACTATCAACAAGACCGCCGATCCCAATCCCGCTCCGGTGGGGGAGATCCTGACCTACACCCTGACCTATGAGAATCTGGGGAGAAGCGTGGCTAGCAATGTGAATGTCTCCGATGTGCTGGACGCTGGCGTCAGCTTCATCTCTTCCGATCCTGCCCCATCCTGGAATAGCAGCCGGTCTCTCTACTGGACCATTCCAGATCTCCAAGCGGGCAATACTCAGAGCATCGCCCTCCAGGTGCTGGTCAATGAATCTCTGCCCGACGGGGCCCTTCTGAAGAACTGCTTTGCCATCAGCAGCGATGAGCTGGAGAGAAGATCTCCCATTTGCATCTATACCCCGGTGCTCAATAAGACCCGTCTGGAAGTAACCAAGAAGCCCCTGCAAAAGGCAGTCCGGCGCGGCGAAGAAGTGGACTATATCATCACCGTCTGCAACCGGGGAGGCCAGCCGGCCACCAACATCACCGTAAGGGATGTATTCGATACGCCGGTCGAGCTGCTCTCCGTCTGGCCGGAGATGGCAGAGGATGGCGCCTGGCATTTCTCCTATCTCGCTCCCGGTGAGTGCCTGGAGATGGGCCTCAAGGTCCGGGTGCCCAGAATAGATGTCGAATACCACAGCAGCCAGAATGTCTCAGGCCACGGCTTTATGCGCTCTTTTCGCGACTACAGCACCTCCCGTCCGGCGGCAGCGCTGGTTAACCGGGTTCATGTTACCTCTGATCAGATGCAGCTTTCCGCCTCGGCCAGTGTGCAGATACTGGCCGAAGCGGGAACCGAGCTCTCCTTGCGCGAGCATGGCAGCGGCGAATACCAGTGCCGGGAAAAGCTGGACTTTCTTACCGCCAACAAGTCCATCCGTCTGGAGAGAAGCATAAGGGCAGAAAGCCATCCGAAAAACAGCTCTCTGGCCGGGATGGACAGGAGGATCTCTTCTCCCTGGCATGAGGATGTGAGGGCCAAGAACGGAATCACTAACACCACATTCAGGGAATCATATCGATATTCTTCCCGACTGGGAATAGAGAGCCGTTTTGACCTGGATGAAAACCAGTCCTTGATGAAGGTAGATTCCCGCCTGGATGGCCTGGCCCACCTGGGGATGCTCAAGCTCTCAACGGGCGGATGCAAAAGAGGCAATGCCTCAATTTCCGAAGAGGACTATGCCGGATCATTTCATATCCAGGAGAGCATCAGTGACCTGGGCCAGGGGGTGATGATGGAGCGCAGCTCATCGGGAATGGGTTATGTGGCCAGAGATGCCGCAATTGGCCCGCAGAGAAGCTACGAATGGGGAAGCGGCGAATACAGCTCTGATGAGAGGGTGGACAGCATCTCCGGCTCATCAGCAAAGGAGCTGGAGGCATCTTTTCAGAATTTGAGCCTGCCCTTAAGCGCATATACCGACCTGAATATATCTCAAAAATGGTTTGAGGGTATGATCTCCCGCACCGAGAGCAGCCTCATCTCCGAGGAGCACTCCCATGCCAGCCGGCTAAAGATGAAGGCTGCATCATCCAGCCCCAGAGAGCGGATGAGTGAGTCGTCCTTCTCCGGCCGGTCCAGGATGCGGGCCGCATATCTCGGAAGGTCCGGTGGCAACCGCAGTCTTGAGCTGGAGGCTGAGGAGATACTTATGGGCAACTACACCGTCAAGCGCAAGATCATCCTCTCCGGAGCAGCCAGATATGACCATCCTCATCTCAGCCTGAGAAAAGACGGCAGGAAGGTCGAGGATGTGGCCTTATATACCATCACCATCTGCAATGACGGAAACGCTGCCCTGGCTCCCATATTCCTGCAAGACATCTTCCCGCCGGGGGCCAGCTTCATCAACTCCACATTGCGTCCCAACCGGATGGACGGCAATAGCTCCAACTGGACCATACTGCACCTGGCCATTGGGGACTGCTTGAAGATAGGCATAAATCTGGATGTGGAGAGCTGCCAGAGCGATATCATCAACCGGGCTGCAGCCGTGGGAAGCTACAGCGGCGGATCGGTGGCCGCTCGGAATATCTCTGTACTGCAGGCCAATCCCCTCGGCTCCTGGCCGGGGCCCGGAATAGGCGGCATCGTATGCCAGGCCAACAATATCAGTTGCCCCTGTTCGGCATTAGAGAGCGCCAATCAGAGCGACTTTTTGGATCCCATGCAGATTGAAATGCAGATGGACGGCGAGGAGGGAAAGGACGGCTATTGCGCCCTGAGCGCCCGGGCCCTGGAGGAGGACATCTCTTCCCGGAGGTGCTGAAGCCTCATACAAAATTCAAGCGGAAGTTAGAAGTAGATGCAGCACATAATTATAATCAATAATGAGGTGAAAATTGTCATGGAACCCAGGATACTGAAGGTGGGAGAGAAGGTCTCCGGCAGATACAGGGATATGGAGCTCGGGAGGAGCAAGAAGTTCTTCCGGGTAAAGCTGGACAATGAGGAGTTCTATCTGCCCAAGGACGTGGGCAACTCCCTCCTGGCCAGCCGCCAGAAGGGGTACGAAAGGTTCACCATACAGAGACAGCTGGATGTCTACGAGATCAGACCGATGTTGCAGGAGATGGGCTAGATCTGGCCCGTCTCGCAGCTGAGAGCAGATTTCCTGGAAATTCACCGAGGAAGGCTTTATCCGTTTTATCTTTATTTGCCATCCTTGTTTCAGCAAATCAGAATAGCGGTGAGCCTCTCCAAACCCTTCCATCCGGCCTTACTCTATCTCCCCCTCCTCCACCGGCTCGCGCGGCGCCAGCAATAGCTCATTGAAGAGCAGTATTTCAATCACCTGGGCTACATAGCGCCTCTGCTGATACCTCTGAATATCCTGATTCATCATCAGCTCCGCCTGCACCTGCACCCGGATCAGGCACAGCCTCATCTCCCTCTGATCCTCCTCCTGGATGCAGAGGTTGAATATGTCCTTGAGCAGCCAGGGAAGCCTCAGGGGTTTGCCCAGGGCTCTCGCCACCAGCAGGATGTAGCTCTTGACCTTCTCCGGCTCCTTTATCTCTTCCTCGCCGGTAAGCAGCAGAAGGTCCTCGGTGCAGAACTTCTCGCCATTAATCTCTATGGAGTTATTCAAAGGATATCACCTTGTATGATCTTCTCGCAGAGCATAAGGTCCTCAGGCACATTGACGTTAACCGCCAGCTCCATCCTCTCCATTATGAGATGAAAGTCCTCCTGCTCCTTCTCTATCTCTGCTCCACTGAGCACATTTATCCCTGCCGGGACGATGAGCTGGCCCCGATAGTTAAAGAGGGAGTCAGGCCTTCTTCCCAGGCGGCTGTGCAGGCTCAAAGGCGTATGGGTGGAGAGGGCCGGCTCCCGCCTTTTCTTATAAACCTCAATGATTTGGTCGATGATCTCCGGAGTGACCAGGGGCAGATCGGCCATGATCACCATGATAGGTTCCTTTACCCCCGACTTGACAACCGCCTCAATCATATCCGGCACATAACCGTAGCTTCCCGTCTCCAGCACATAGAGATCCCTATCCTCAGCCCATTTTCTGGTAGAGGGCACATTCTCTGTTGTGGAGATGAATATGCGGTCCACCAGGCTCTCCTCCAGAGCCAGCACCACATAATCGATAAGCGGCCGGCCAAATAGGCTGACCAATGGCTTTTCTCCCATCTTCAGCCGGGAGCCTCGCCCCCCGGCCATCACCAGAGCGTCCAAGGCAGAAACCCTCCTAAAGCCAGAGCCGCTCCCAGAGCCGCAACTCTGGCCAGCTCATTGGTAGCCCCGATGCCATCCCCCGTGGCCCCGCCAAAGTTGCGCTTCGAGACGGAGACCAGATAGAGAGCAGCTCCCTGGGCCGCCAGCAGGACTGCCAGCCCCAGAGGGCCCAAAGCCAGAATGCAGATGATGGCGGATATGGCCAGGCCCACCAGAAAATGGACTGTACCTGTCCGCTCGATCATGATCTGGCCGAAACCCTTCTGCAGGGATAAAGAGAAGGCGGCAAAGCAGATCATGGCCTGCTTGGCCGAGACCTCCGCCGCTAGAAGAGCCATAGGCAGCATCGCCGCTGGAAGACCGGATATGATGGCGTAAGAGGCCAGGAGGATCACAACCACAAAGACGGCTCCCCCCGTGCCCAGGGAGACGTCCTTCATGGCTGCGATCTTCTTCTCTATGGGACCGTGGGCTATCACCCCATCCCCAAAGTCGGCCAGGCCGTCGATGTGATTTATGCCGCACAGCTTATAGATTGCCGCAATCATCAGCACGGCCACCAGATTGGATGACAGCCCCAGCCCTGCGATATAAGCCGCACCGCCCAAGAGCAGTCCCAATACCGCGCCTATCAAGGGGAAGACATACACTTGCCTCATCAAGGCCTCTATTCCTTCCATGGAGATTCCCACCGGTATGGTGGACAGCCAGCCCAGCCCCGACCTCAAGGCAAAAAGCAGATCCTTCAATTCCTATCTCCGCTCGGCGGGCCCCGCCGCCCTGGTATACATATTTGCAGATAACCCCCCGATCAGGCCGGCCACCACATCGTCCATGAAAGGGCCCAGCCTGGAGAGTATGCCCGGCTTGGCCTTGTCGTAGCGCACATAATCGAAGAGCCCTTTGTAGCCACCCACATATTTGGCTATGGCCAGGCCCAATACCTCGTCTGCAATGAGAAAGGTGAGGTCGTTCTCATAATCGGATGAAGAGATGCCGGGAAGATTGCCGCTCTTGCCCTCCTCCTCCAGCAGCACCCCGGCATAGACCAGAAGGGCTAAATTGGGATCGGAGAAGGCGAGATCCATCTCCCGGCGAAAGACCGCCTCTGCCTTCTCGCGCGTCTCCACCCCGGGATGGGGAAAGTACAGCTGCATGGCAGCAGAGACTATCTCCTCTTCGCCGATCCCCATCTCATTCATCACATCTCGGATATCTCTCGCGACCATAATATGAGCAGCATGGCCGGTATAGGATAAAAAAATATCTGGATAATATCCGCGCAACAGCGAAGTTATTTAAGGTCCGCTGTCCGATATATATTGAGGATCTCAATGAAGACAATGGTCAAGATTTTTGTGGACCACGAGCACTTGGTGCGGGTCATAAACACATTAACTGAGCTGGGCATAACCGGTTTTTATCTCGTAGAGTATCAAGGAATGGCTCCCAGTAGCTGGAAGGCCTTCCGTCTGAGCGAAAAGCCCGATTTAGCGCTGAAAGCCATCCGGGATCACTCCGAGCCGGGGGTAATGGTGAACACCGTAGTGGGCTCAGATAAATGTCAGAAGCTCATAGCAGGGCTCGAGGAAGCTTTAAAAGGGATAAGGTTTACGATCATCGGGCACAAAGTCACTTCAATAAAAGTCAAAGGGGACTGAAGAACTCATGGAGAGCATGAAAGCCGAGGTTGAGAGCGCTCTGGAGAAGATCAGAGAAGGCCTTCGCGTAGATGGTGGAGACGTTCAACTTGTGGATATAGTGGATGGAATAGTCAAGGTCAGGCTGCAGGGCCACTGTGCCGGCTGTCCTTTCTCCCAGATGACTCTCAAGAATTTCATCGAAAAAGAGCTAAAGAAAAATGTGCAAGGCGTGAAAGGCGTGGTGTCCGCCTGAAATCCTATTTGAATTTTATTTGGAAGATTATTGCTCAAGGCAAAGCAAGGAGTATGATTTATGTTTCCAACCAAAAAGGTGCAGAGCATGGTAGGCAGCAAAATCCAGGTGGAGATGAAGGGATCGCCTCGTTATGTCCTGGAAGGAATGCTGAGCAGCGTGGACGAATATCTTAACCTTCATCTGCTGGAGACAGTGGAGCTTGTGGGTGGAGAGAAGACCCGCTCGTTGGGATCGGTGATCCTGCGCGGCAATAACATCATCCTTATCAGCCCGGTTGAGTAACTTATCCAGAGGTTGTCAATGTCGGCAGAGGAGGCACTGGAGTATATAAAATTGCATCCGGAAGGAGCTTTGCAAAGCGATCTCTGGAAGGCCTTGAAGATAGATTCCAGGAAATGCTCCCGCATCGTGGCCAAGCTCCTTAAAGATAATCTCATCACCAGAGAGATGGAGTCCGTGGATGGCATCAGAACCTATCGGCTCTATTGCGCCAGCAAGGCCCAACAAAGCAGGCGTTTTGATCCGTTGCTTGTTCTTGATATCTTTGAACCCTGTGCCGGCTGCATAGATGAATGCATTCCTGAGCACTGCTCCAAGCTCAGCGAATGGATTTTCTCCATTGTCATAGCAGCTGATGGTGAAGCAGCGCCTTGAAGAATGGCAGCCCCAGGAAAAAAGCAGAACAAAGGGCAAGTGCCCTGGTTCTTCTCTGTGTTTTGCATTCAAGCACATCTTCGCCAGCTATGGGCTTGGCCCGCTATAGGCTGAATTTTTTATACATCATAGCGTGCAGCAATGGAATTTCCAGGCTCCGGCTGAGCATGGCCTGCTCCCCGCCATCCGGACTGCACATCCTGGCCGGAGGCAGGCACTTTCCCTGCCGGGCATAGACTGCTCCCCCCTTCATCCGGGCGCAGGCAAAGCTTCCCGCATCGCCCTCGATTATTATCTCCCCGGCCCTCATCTCCGCACCGGTGAAGTCTCCTGTGCCGCCTCGGATCACAATTCGACCTCCCTGCATCAGCACACCCGTATTGGCTCCAGCATCTCCATCCACCTCAATTGAGCCCGAGCCCATGAGAATTCCAGTGCTCATGCCTGCGTCACCCTGCAGAAGAAGGCTCTTTTTGGTGGGATTTCGTGCCCCCAGGGTGTCTCTGATAAGGCCGTCTTTTATGGCCAGTCCCTTCTCCGAGACCATATTGGGCGGCAGGACGGCTAAATCCTTTTCCAGCGCCTCGGTGACGGAGATGAACTTCTTGTAGCCGGACAGCTCGCTCTCCGCCTCCACTACATTTCCGAGCGGCAGCATAACCCGGCCAGAGACATAGATGGCTCCTCTCAGCATGGAGATGCCCATATGGCTGCCCGCATCTCCATCCACGATTATCCTGCCGGTCTGCTCGATGGGGCCGCCCTTGCCTCCCAGCCGCATTAGATCCACACCCAGGCTCGAGCCCAGGCGGCTGCCCGCATCTCCCTGGATCCGGACCGTCTCGCCCTCCCGCAGGGCCTGGACCATCCTTCGAAAGCTGATGCCTCCTACGGTAGCCTCCATATCCAGCCTCGATCCAAGGTGCTGCCAGTAGAAGTCGAAGGAAAAGTCGCACAGACACCTCTCGCCGGATGCCTTTACCTCAAGCAAGGCCCGCTCACCTTTCATGGCATCACTTCAGGCTCTGGAGGGGATTGTCGCCGGCCAGGCGCTTGGAGAGGTTTACCCCCACCACGGTGATGAGAATAGCAACAATTGCGGATATGGCCAGATACTGAACCGACTCCACCATGCCTATGCCGAATTTCAGATCGGCATTGCTGGCCAGTATGAATCCTGTTGCAGACCAGATCACCAGTCCCGTGGCCAGAAGGAAGAATATATAGGATATGGAGCGGGCGTCTCTTATGCCCTCCAGATACATGTCCATCGCCTTTCCCAGGTTGATGCACAGCGCTGCTACCACATACCACCAGATGCTCTCATGCAGATAGATCATAACCAGGATGAAAAAACCGGGCGATACCGGCTCATGATAGTACTGCCAGGAATAGGCAAATCCCCTCACGGTGGCGATGATCACCAGCATGGCCGCCAGTACATATGTGATAAAGGCGATCTTTCCGGCATAGAGGGACTTTCGAAGAGTCTGCTTGGCCTCCTCCATGGAGTCGTCCAATCCCAGGCCCCGGAAGAGAAGATAGAGCCCCACCGCGCCGGTGATGGCCACCACCGCCCCATTGGGGTACCCCAGAAGGCTGAAGATGGCGAACATAAGAAGAGCCAGTGCAGGAGGAATGAATACGGTATGGCTGATCTTGGGGTCGGTGAAGACCTGCTTGAGAAGGTAATAGGTGCTCTCCAGATTGGGGCTCTGCTTGACCAAGATCCTTCTCACTCCATCGACCTTGATGCGGGAATGGATAATAGGAAGGATGGCCTCATCCTCGGCGCCGTCAGATACGACTATCACCCCCTGGGGATGAAGCTGGGCCAGGAGAGAGTCGAGCTGGGAGGAGAGCTTGCTGTCCGAGACCAGCCCCAGCTTCAAGTCTCCGGCCAGTGAGGCGATCTCCGCTGATTTGCCGGAGGCAATCAGTTCATCTAATAGCTTTATGCCCCCAAAAATGGTATTGACGTCTGAATCCTCCGGATCGGCCATGCCCAGTTTGAGGGCGGCATCAATATTAGCCTGCCTTCCCACAACCGGACTCTCTACCCCGCCCTTGCGACCAAGATCATTGTCTCGATCGATGCAGAGAACCAGGACGTCCATGTGATACTATTGGAAAAGATTGGTACTTAAAGGATTCTGTGACCATCGGCCTATATAGCTCCTCTCAAAAGCCATTTATTTTATCAGAGCAGCAAAGCTGAGGTATGAGAGACTATCATGCCTCATTGATGCTTGTTTCTTTTACGGCGATTGTGCTCCTGCTCGGTCCGGCTCATGCATTTACATTGGATATGCGGTGCGTCGAGGACAATGCCGCCAATTACAACCGCAATATAGAAAATGCTCCATACCTTCTGACCAGCTTTCTGGGCAGCGAGAAGATCAACCTGAATCTGGTCAAAGATAATGGAAGCCTGCTAAATGCCGGCCTGGATATGGTGGACGGCAGAATCGAGAAAGTGATCCAAGGCGGATTTGATAATGCTACTATCTCCTTTGCCGCCAGCGAGAGGGACATGAATGAGGTAATAGCGTCGGAGGACAAGATCGCCACATTCAAGAATCTGGTCGACGAGGGCAAAATAGAGATCCGGGCGGAAGGCTTCTGGGCTCAGGCCAAGCTAAAGGCTCTCCTCTCCAGCGCCAGCGTCCTTCAGTTCGGATACGACCTGTTCTTCGGCTAACGGGCCAGATCTATATTCTCTTTTATTATCTTCATGGCACAATAGTCCCCGCACATGGTACAGACCTTGGAATCATGAGGAGATCGGCTGGCCCGAACCTTCCTGGCTGCTTCCGGATCTAAAGCCAGCTGGAACTGGCTGTCCCACTGCATATCCCTTCTTGCCCGCCCCATAGCCAGGTCCGAGTCACGATCCTTATTCTTGATCATATCACCGATATGGGCTGCGATCCTGGCGGTGATGACGCCCTCTTTAACATCCTCCACATTGGGCAGAGCCAGATGCTCGGCGGGAGTGACATAGCAGATGAAGTCCGCTCCATAGGCACTGGATAGGCTTGCCCCCACCGCAGCCACGATATGATCATATCCCGGAGCTATGTCCGTGACCAGCGGCCCCAGCATATAGAAGGGCCTCTCGGATGTCATGCGCTTCATAACCAGGACATTGGCCTCTATCTCGTCTATGGGAATATGGCCCGGTCCCTCCACTATGGTCTGGACACCAGCCGCCTGGGCTCTGTCCGCCAGCTCGGCATTGATGATCAGCTCCTGGATCTGACCCCTGTCGGTGGCATCATGCACCGCTCCAGCCCGCAGACCGTTCCCCAGGCTAAGTGTCACCTCATGCTCTTTCAGTATCTCAAGAAGGTAGTCGAAGTTGCGGTAAAGAGGATTCTCCTGCTCATTATGCAGCATCCAGCCGATCATGAAGGCTCCCCCCCGGCTGCAGATCCCGCCAAACCTTCCTCCCTGGCCCCGCAGCCTTTCGATGCAGATCCTGTTTATGCCCGTATGAATGGCCATGAAGTTGGTGCCCATCCTGGCCTGCTCTTCGGTAGCCCGGAAGAGGTCGTCCTCGGTCATATCCACCCCTGCTCCATACCTTCTTATGGCCTCGATAAAAGCCTGATAGAGAGGGACGCTGCCTACGCTGAGAGATGTGGCCTCTACCACCCGCCTTCTGATCTCCCTGAAGTCTCCTCCCGTGGACAGCTCCATAAGAGTGTCCGCACCGCTCGCTTCGGCCATGTGGGCTTTGGCCACTTCCATCTCCACATCCACAATGTCGCTGCTGGTTCCTATGGAGGCGTTTACCTTGGTGCGTAGCCCCTTGCCTATGCCTACCGGCTTAGTATATCGATAGGGGCTACGGGGGATCACTATTCTGCCTGCTGATATTCCCCGGAGTATGAACTCGGGTGTCTTGCCCTCCGCCTGGGCTACGGTCTTCATCTCATCGGTCAGCCTGCCGGCACATGCATCATCCAACAAACCCAAATCAATTCACCGTGAGAGGGGATGGAGACCAGTTATTTAGCATTCTCCCTATTTTCTATAGCCGAGGACAGGCCTATATCTTCGAGGCCAGGCAAGAATCCGGCTCGAAAGATCTATAGCATCAAGATCCCCAACCGGCCAGCTATGGACTACTCATTCAAGCGGGGCTTCAAGCCCGACATCGATCGCATCCGATCTGTAGTGGCCGAGGAATTCCCCTGCGAGGTTAACGAGGCAGACGGAAAGCTGCAGTTATCCTACGGAGCTCTTAAAAGCATCTGTGTCTGGATCGATGGCAAGAAGCTCAATGTCACCACCGAATCCGACTCCAGCGCAGCCGACCAGGTCGTCCTGGATACCAACAAGCGCTTCCGGAACTTCCTGGAGAAGGCCACCGGCTATACCGCCAAGCAGAGGCTGCAGATGGCCAAAAAAGAGGTGGGCAAGGGAGGCGATTGACCTTAGTTAGAACAAAGTCAGCCTTCCCTTCACAAACTGCTCCACCAGATCATCCGCACTCTCCAGATGCCAGTCCAGGATGGAATTGACCCTGGCTTCAACCCCGGCGGTCAATTCCATCTCCCCGCAGATCTGCACCCCTCGCAGCAGGGGCTGGCTGATGGGCGAGCCTATCTTGCTCACCAGGGTGACATAGGCCTCGGACACTCCTTCCATCTCCGCTATATCTGCGGCGATCTTCTGAGCCATGACATTGTAGATCTTTCCCACATGGCTGACGGGGTTTTTCCCCGCTATAGCCTCCATGGTCATGGGCCGCATGGGGGTGATCAGTCCATTGCCACGATTGCCCCGCCCCGTGGCGCCGTCATCCCCCATCTCCAGGGAGCAGCCGGTGACGGTGAGGTAGATGTTTTCCCCGGCATCGGCGCAGTTGACATAGACCTCCCCCATGCGCTCCGCTCCTCCGGCCACTTCTCCCGGCACTCTTTCAAGCTGGGATCTGGCTTTCTTCTCCACCGCCTCCCTTACATTCAGCTTGGCCTCTTCATACTCCTCCCTGGAGCCGATGAACTTGGAGACCATGGCCACGGCCACCACCAGGGTCAGATGGCTGCCCCGGCGCACGGCCATGAGCTTGATATCCTCTCCCGCTCCCCGGACCTGCCGGACGGTATCCTCCAGATCCAGGATCAGCTGCTCGGTTTGGCTCAGAGGGGCATATCCCACTCCGATGGAGGTGTCATTGGCCCCCCGGCCGATGAGGCTGGCCAGCTCCGGAGCCCCCTGCTCCAGGCGAGGCTCCACCTGGAACTGCTTTAGGTTTTTGACCGTTTTATGCAGATGCGAGGCTGCTGCATCCTCGATGATCTCTGAGAGAAGCTTATTCTGCAGCCGGCTGGCCCGACCGCCTACAACCACCGAGGGCGGCTTGAGGATACTGCCCCCCCCAAAACGGGGAGCGCTCTGGCCGGCGATGATCAAAACCTTGTCCACATTGTGATGCAGAATCTGGCCGGATTCCTCCAGATACTGGCGGCAGAGGGAGCGGGAGATGGCTTCAGATATGCCGTCGGCCAGGGTGTCGGGATGGCCCAGGCCCTTTCTCTCCACCACCTCATACGGCGGCGTGAATGGCTTATTTATAACGATCATAAAGATCCGGATATTACTCCAGACGGACTGTAATTAATAACTTTGCAGAATCACAAACCCTCCGGCCTTGGGCGCAGGAATGAGTTTATAAGCATGAAAAGGCAAAAGCCCATACTTATATGAGTGAAACATCGGCCATTCCCGGTCAAGACAGCATTCAAGAGTCCTATATCAAGAGAATAGCCGCACTGCAATCCGACAACAAGAGCCTTACGGATGAGTTGGAGACGACTAGAATGGAGAGGGAGGAGGTCAGAGCCAAGCTCTTCGAGTCTCTCATAGCCAACAAAAAGTATCTGCGGGAGCTGGAGCGGCTGAGGAAGGAGAATCTCACCCTCAAGAGGATGCCGCTGTTCCTGGCCACGGTCCTGGAGATGGGGCCGGACTATGTCCTGCTCCGCCAGCACGGGAACAATCAGGAGTTCATCACCACCGTACCCGAGGAGCTGCAGGATGACATTCAGCCAAACTCCCGGGTGGCGGTAAACAACTCCCTGACCATCGTCAGGGTCCTGGACCGCTCCGTTGATGTTCGGGCCAAGATCATGGAGCTGGTAGAGGCTCCCGATCTCTCCTACGATCAGGTGGGCGGCCTGGAAAGCCAGATTCAGGAGATCAGGGAGACGGTGGAGCTGCCCCTCACCAATCCGGCCATCTTCCAGGATATAGGCATTGAGCCTCCCAGAGGAGTCCTGCTCTATGGCCTTCCCGGAACAGGCAAGACCATGCTGGCCAAGGCCGTGGCTCATGAGTCCAAAGCTACCTTCATCCACATGTCCGGCTCAGAGCTGGTGCACAAGTTCATCGGAGAGGGGGCCCAGCTCGTCCGCGATATATTCCAGATGGCCCGGGAGAAGGCGCCCAGCATCATATTCATAGATGAGATCGATGCCGTAGGCAGCATTCGCACCCATGACGGGACCACGGGGAGCGCTGAGGTCAACCGCACCATGATGCAGCTACTGGCGGAGATGGACGGCTTTCGAACCCGGGGCGACATCAAGATCATCGCCGCCACCAACAGGATCGATATCCTCGATCCGGCCCTGCTCCGCCCCGGCCGCTTCGACAGGATCATAGAGATCCCCATGCCCTCCGCAGAAGCGCGGCAGAAGATCCTGGAGATTCACTCCCGCAAGATGAAGAAGGAAGAGGATGTGGACCTCTTAGAGATCGCAAAAGAGACGGAAGAGGCGAGCGGTGCCGACATAAAGGCCATTGTGGTGGAGGCAGGCATGAACGCCCTGCGCCGGGGTGCATCCGTCGTATCCAGAAGGGACTTCGACGCCGCGATCAGAAAGGTGTTGGGGGACGAGGTCCAGGGATCGGAAGAGTCCCTGAGGATGTTCTCTTAGAGATTTTCTCGGGGCATGAGCCCCTTTTATTTTATTTGGCATTGCTTATCTACAGCGACAGCAAATGACCATACCATTAGTAGAATCACTTGCCGAATGCATGCTGGTGAATTGCTTCCCCCTTGTGGCGGCCAAGATCCAGATTAAAATGGAACAGATCATGCAGCCCATGATCCGCCTGCTGTTCTCGGCCGCCATCTGCACCATTGGCCTGATGCGGATCATCCATCAGGAACTCAAGCCCTGAGGGATCGGTTCACTATTTCCTTGCCCTTCGATCTTAGCTTTTGATGAGATAGGGCTTAACTTCATAAGCCTGGCCCTGCAAAGCTATTTGGAATAGGCAGGAGG
>CALMJN010000477.1 GCA_937864385.1 uncultured Methanosarcinales archaeon
TGAGGTTTTGCGATTCAATGATAAGCAATCGTATATCTAAAAAATATATTTTTAAACTGTTGAAATCTAATAATAAATCAGTTTTTAATGTCTTTCCGATCCGGACTCATATACCTGCCCGAAAATTGCCGGCATTGCCCCTTTTCTGCCTCATGATTGCCTTATCTCTCAGCACCCCGGCAACATCCAGCTCATTGAACCTCACCGCCCCTCTGTTTATGGACGTCTCCGGCCAGGAGGCCTTTGAAATCCAATTCGAATCCACTGATGATGTCGGCGGCCTGTCTGCCGGCATCTCGCTTCCCGATAGCCTTCATTATACAGGAAACACCAGAATGGTGATAGGAGGCAAAGAGCGGCACATAGACCCCTCTCTCGTGGAAGGATGGCTGCGCTGGGATCTGACTGATGCATTGAGATCTCTCAGGCATGTAGTCATTAACGAGTGGGAGGCCAATCCTCCCGGCTCCGACACCAATATGGAATGGGTTGAGATTTACAATCCCACCGCCGTGAGTGTGGATATAGGCAACTGGATGCTGGTGGACAGTTACTATAATAATAATAATAATAATACGGTATCAATCCCTGATGATACCGTCATCGAGCCGGGCGAATATCTGACCATCAACTGGACCAATCGCAGCCTGATCAACTCCCACTACTGCAGCATATCTCTTCTGGACTCGACAGGGCAAGAGGTGGATCGCACCAATGCGGCGAAGGACAGCGAGAACGATGATCGCTGCTGGGCTCGCCTGCCCAGCGGCAAGGATCTCGACATCGACTCAGACTGGAAATTTCAGAAGGCTACTCCCAGTCTCTCCAATGGTGGGCAGCCCTGTGAAATCTATGCTGGAGAATCTCTTGGCCTTCAGTTCAACCTGAGCGCAGGATGCGGCGCGCCGAACAATGCCCGACTCTACGCAGAAATGGATACAGCATCCGGAAAGCTCACCTCGCCGCCACGGGATATAAGAATAGGCAGAGCGAATCTCAGCCTATCCGCCCGGCCGGACCGCTTCGAGATCGCCA
>CALMJN010000478.1 GCA_937864385.1 uncultured Methanosarcinales archaeon
TGGTAGGGGTGCCTCTTGCCAGGGTAGATTTTGTCTGCGGCAAGGGTGACGTCATAGGGTCGAATTTTATATCTATTCCCGCCAACTGTGACGCAATCTTCTTCCCATACGCCATTCTTTATGATCTCAGGTGTTATTTTCGGCAAATATGAGGTATTGTCCCAATTGAATGAAGTTGTTGCTTCAACATATTTCCTATATCGCCATTCTTTGCTTTTAGAAATGGCTAATAGACCACGGCCCTTCAGATCAGCTAGGCCCTTTTTGTCCAACTCACTGCTGTCCTTCGGACCCGCCGATAGGAGCTCCAGCATCTCTTCATCCTTGCCAAGGGGAGCAGAGCCAGTCGGCTTGATAATTCCTTTGTCTATGGTTACCCAGCCTTTTTTGCGAAGCCATCCAAAGTCGATCTTATCGGCCGGATCCTTCAGATCGGATATGGGCTTGCCCGAGCCGATGAATGAAAGCAGCACCCTCTCTGGAAGGCCCTCTTCTGCATACTTCCTCCCCTCTTCCGTGAGTGAGACCGACTCTTCAACCGACTTTGTGACCGAAATGAGACCCTCCTCGCCAAGAGCATCCGCTGATGCTCTTACCGCCTCCACCTTCATCTGGAGTTTTTCGGCGATGCTCTGAGGATCAGACTTGCCTTCAGAGATCGCCTTCAGAACCTTGAGATCATTTTCTGATAACATTTTACCATCCCTCAATCGGGCGTTTCGGGGCAAGGCTTTCTTGCCCTCTCGCCCGCTTCAAAAGAAAGAAAAGATCATCTGCCCGAAGATGCCGCAAACTAGCCTCTCCGGCTTCATTAGCCTGATTTTATGATCTACATATGAACATTTAGCATTGCCAGGCACGGTTTTTCCGGTTAGATTGATGATTTATAAATCTGTCGAATAAGCAGTGGCCATTGAGGAGTATCAGAGGGATGCAGAAAAAAAGAAGAGAGGAAGAAGAAAACAGAAGAGAAGAGAGCAAAAAGAGATATGGCCCGGGAAAGATGGTGCAGAGAAGATCACTTCTCCGTCCATTCCTCGCTCTCCAGCTCCTCCAGGGCAGCCTTGACTCCATCCACCGCCATCTGGAAGTACCGCCTGCCCTTCTCCGGCGAGGCTGGCTGGGGATTGCCCATGATCCCGTTGCCCATGAGGTGTCGCACATCCTTCATGATCATAAACCGGGGCCGCTTGGGGAAATGCCCCTCCGGCCTGCCCTTGACCAGATCGGGACGGATGACCATCATCAGGGATGTCTCCACCTC
>CALMJN010000479.1 GCA_937864385.1 uncultured Methanosarcinales archaeon
GGGCGATGATCTGGTCGAAGATCTGAAAAAGCTTAACTTCATCGCAGAGGGTGCCGAAGCGATGTATAAAGAGGCCTTTTTAAGGGAGTATCAGAGATACTGCGAGGCTCGAACGAAATAAGGGCCAAAGTCAGCGCAACAAGTGGCCGAAATTGATATTGAGGCAGATATCGATGAGTGATGAGACCGGTGCCGACGCAAATATCGATGAAAACGCAATATGCAGCCTGGCGAGGCTCATTGGCGATACGGACAAGGCCAGAACCAGGACGAGAAAGCTCTCCTCTTTGATGAAGGCAATCGACAAAGCCGGGCCGGAAGGAGAGGCGGAGGTCTTCAAGGCTGCATCTGATCCCTGCCGTCTTCGAATTTTAAAGCTTCTCAAAGAAGGAGAGCTGTGCGTCTGCGAGATCATGACTGCCCTCTCCAAGCCACAATCCTCAACCTCCCACCATCTCTCCATCTTGAGAGAAGCAGGACTGGTCAAAGAGCGCAGGGACGGCAAATGGTCCTATTACCGGCTGGCGGATGGAGCAGTCAATGAGATGATCAAGCAGGCTGAAGCGTTGAAGAAAAAGCCATAGCATTTTTAGGAGATGCAAATGTTTTGGAACAATTTAGCGGTAGCTGCGAATTTCTTCCTGGAAATTGCAGTAGAGCTGATAATATTATTCATAGGCATAACCTTTCTCGTGGGCCTGATCCAGGAGTATGTACCGGATGAGACCATTAAGAGAGCTTTAGGCGGGCGGCACAAAATTCTGGGCAGCATTCTGGGGGCCGGCTTTGGTGCTCTTACCCCATTCTGCTCCTGCTCCACCATCCCACTTCTCCTGGGGATGCTCAATGCCGGCGTGCCCTTTGCATCTGCAATGGCATTCCTATTTGCCTCGCCGCTGCTCAATCCGGTGATAATATCCTTGTTCATCATTCTGATGGGATGGAAGACAACTGCGCTCTACTTTGCCGTCACCTTCGTTGGCGCAGTTGCCATCGGCCTTCTGCTCGATGGTCTTGGGTTCTCTGATCAGGTGAAACCAGTGGCCGCGGTACGAAGCTGCTGTGACTGCCAGCTGGAAGCAGATGCGAGATCGAGGATACAGCGCTCTGCGGGATTCGCTATCAGCCTGTTCCGACAGCTCATGCCCTATCTCCTTATTGGCGCAGGCATTGGTGCATTCATTCATGGATTCGTTCCTACGGAGATCATCTCCCGCCTGGCAGGTCCAGAGAATCCACAAAATCCCGGATAAATCGGGCCGGGTGCTCCGGCCCCACCCAATCTTCCAGCAACGGCGGAAACATCATGAGTTGCTGATAATCTGCCTTGATCTCCCGAGACATGGATACCTCGCACACAGGGGATATTTACTTATAATACATTTCCACCTGAATCGCGAGGTTTTGAGACGGTTTCGAAGCGCATCCCGCCTTTCTGCGGAGATAGGAAGGAAAATTATCCCGCCACCACGCCATTGACGCCGCCGTTGATCAGGCGCACCACCGCCATGTCGGGGAAGTAGTCGATGACGTTGAGGCAGCCGTAGTTCTGGTCCAGGCGGAACAGGTGGTCCAGGGGCAGGCCCAGGGCCTCGCTGAGGATGACCCGGTTGACCCCGGCGTGGGCCACAACGATGAGGGCCTCCTGGTGGTGCCCATTGATGAGGTCATTGAGGCGGGGCAGGACCCGGGAGCTTACATCCAAGAGGCTTTCGCCTCCGGGGATGCGGAAGCTGGTCAAATCCCGGAAGCGGGCCTGGAGGTCGGCGGGGTAGCGCTCGGCGATCTCGGCGAAGCTCAGGCCTTCCCAGGCCCCGAAATGGACCTCCCGGAACTCCGGGATGGTCTGCGGCGTCAGGTTGCGCCCCCGGCTGATGATCTCCGCTCCTGTCCGGGCCCGGGTCAGGTCCGAGGCATAGATGCCGGCCAGGGGCACGCCCGTAAGCTGGGCCGCCAGGTCCTCAAACTGGCGCACCCCCTTATCCGACAGGCCGATGTCGTTGTTGCCGTGGTAGCGGTCGGTATGGCCGTCGGCCACCTGGCCGTGGCGCACCAGGTAGACGCGGGTGGGGGTCAGGGAACCCTTGGCGGCGGCAGCCATGGAACTCATGCGACTCAGTCCTCCAGCCTGGCGTTGTTGGGCACCACCACTACCCCGTCTTCGGTGAGGTGGAAGCGGGAGGCGTCCCATTGGGGGTCGTAGCCGATGGAAAAGCCCGGCGGCACTCGCACCCCGTCTTCGATAATCGCCCGTCTCACCTTGGCCCGGGGGCCGATGACCACTCCGTCCCAGAGGATGGCGTCTTCCACCACCGCGCCGGCCCCCACCCTGACGCCGGGAGAGAGGATGGACCGGGCCACGGTGCCTTCGATGATGCAGCCCGAGGCGATGAGGGAATCCTCCACCGCCACCGGCCGGCCCCCGGTGATGAATTTGCTGGGCGGCAGGAGCTGGGGCCGGGAGCGCATGGGCCACTCCGGATCGAATAACTCGAAGGTGGGCGCGGCGCCCAACAGGTCCTGGTGGGCCTTGAAGTAGGCGTCCAACAGCCCGATGTCCCGCCAGTAGCTGGGGGCGCCGGTGGCCGGGTCCTGGAAATTAAAGGCGAACACCTTTTTTTGCCCCACCATCTGGGGGATGATGTCACCGCCGAAATCGTGCTTGCTGGCCTGGTTTTTGGCGTCCTTGATGACCTCCTCCACCAGGACCTCGGCGTTGAAGATGTAGACCCCCATGGACACCAGGGAGAAGTCGGGATTGTCGGGCAAACCCGGCGGGTCGGCGGGTTTTTCCAGGAAATTCTCCACCTCGCCGGCGGCGTTCATGTGCACCACATACAAAGGCGCACCTGCCTGTCCCGCCAAAGATGCTGACCACAACCGCTCTTTTTTCGAGCGGTGCGATCTCTTCCACGAAATCTTTTGAGGGATTGGGGAGACCCATGGCATTCAGGAGACCGTTCTCCAGCACAACGAGACAGGGACCGGCATGGCCGTCCTTGGGTACCTGCCCGATCGATTTGGTAACAACGCCGCCGGCACCGAGCGTGAGCATCCGGGAGAGCGATGCTCCCGTTGTCCCGAGGATTCCT
>CALMJN010000480.1 GCA_937864385.1 uncultured Methanosarcinales archaeon
GGGCAGGAGACGGCCGTCCGAGAGGACGAGGACCAGGAAGCCGCCCCGCGGCGCCGAGGCGCGGATGGCGGAGATCCCCGCCGGGAGGTCGAGGGGGATCGTCCGGATCGGCTTCCCATCGGGCAGCTCCACGAAGAGGACCGCGCTCCTCGAGACCAGATACCCCACCTCCCGGTACTCCTCGAGCCCGGAGGCCAGGATCTCCCCGGCTCGGGCATGATCGACCACGCCGGGGTTGAGCTTTTGCAGTTGGGACGCCAAAATGCTGGTGAAGTAGAGGCTGCCTTCACCGCCCCGCAGGCGAAGGGCCTCGGGCGGTGAGACATAATTCCAGCCGATCTGGCCGGCGTAGCGGAGGAGTGGCTTTTGGACGGAGGAGCGCTCGGACAATTTGTTATCCCTTCTCTATTTTGATCAGCGATTATCTCTCTGTGACTTGATTATGATAATAATTAAGCTGTTGGCTGAACAAGGTTTTAATCTAAACCGAAAGCCATTCCTCGCGAGATATGCCAGAATCTTTTAAAATTGATTTTATCAGTTTGACATCTACATCTTCGCCTTGATGGGGATTTGGCAGGATGATGACGATGTCGCCAATGACTATATAGGGGTGCTTGCTGCCATGATGTGGTCCTTCCAAGCCCAATTTTTTGAGCTTCTTTATGAGGACTCGATATGGAACCGGAATTATCTTACACAACAGCCATCGGCTCCTGTGAGACTCCTACTCTATAACCGTCAAGATCTGGAATAGCCAAGCCCCTTTGCAGTCGGATAGTGATCCACTCCTCAATGACTTCGATGAGATCTTCCCGGCATTTTTCAATGGTCTCTCCGGTGGCTATTACCCCTCGCAGGCCCTCCACGGTGGCCATGTAAGTGCCGTTCTCCAGTGGTTCATACTTGGCCCGCCGTAAAGCTGCGCCGATGTACTCTGAGAACATATTGGGTTCTACTACTCGATTGGATTTAATGGTTGTCTTCGGGGCTTGTTTCCTGCAATTTCAAATCCTATTCAGATAGCCATTCGTCTCGGGATATCTGGCCCTGTTTCAAAATGATTGAAAGAAGCTTGACGCTGATATCACTGCCATGTGGATTGGGGATGCTAACATACACACCATCTCTAACCATGTAATCATGATCTGATCCAGGATAAGGGCCTTTGAATCCCAGCGTTTTAAGCCGCCTGATCAGCTCTCGCCTGGGAACGGGAATCAGCCTAGACAATTGCCATCGGCTCCGAAGAGACGTTAATTGAGATCCCTTGGATTGGCGGTATGCTATCGCCCAATTTCAATCTAAGTGCAATCCAGCCTTCGATAACTTCGATGAGGTCTCTGCGGCACTCTTCAATGCTGTCTCCTATGGCGATCACACCTTGGAGCCCTTCTACGGTGGCAACGTAAGAGCCATCTTCCAAAGTATCATATTCTGCCAGCTTTAAAGCCGTTTGAACGTAATCTGAGAGCACGATCAATCTAATGCATCGCCTTCGAATTCTTGGAAGCTCTCTAAAGAAGCCTTGCCAAAAATGCCTCGATATACGGACAAGTCCCTCTTTTTC
>CALMJN010000481.1 GCA_937864385.1 uncultured Methanosarcinales archaeon
AATGTGCAAGTAAAGGAGCCGCTGCCCACGCCCAAGGAATACATCTATCATCCCGATTATCCCGACCTCTTCGAAAACCTCACCTCTTATCTGAGCTGGTACGGCCAGAAGGCAGGCTATAGATTCAATAGCTCTGCCCCCACCATAGGCGTCATCAGCTATTATCAGGATCTGGACCATGCCGACAGGTCCGCCCTGATTTATGCTCTGGAGAGGCGCGGGGCTAATGCAATCGACCTGGGATTCTCAGCCACATCTTCAATGCGCCGGTTCTTCATGTCCAACAATTCCTCAATTGTGGATGCCGTCATCCTCACCAAGTCCTTCCGGCTCAGCTACGGCGACCCCGATAAGGGAATAGCCGACCTCCTGGAGCTGAATGTGCCGGTTCTCCGGGGCATGAGGCTGTACTATCAGACTCCGGAAGAGTGGCAGAGCTCCACCGGAATCAATCCTATGGAGATCTACTTCCAGATAGCCCAGCCGGAGATGGATGGGGTAATTGAGCCCATAGTCATGGCAGGAAGAACCGACTCCGGCTATCAGCCTATATCCAGGCAGCTGGACTGGCTGGCAGAGAGGGCGGTGAAATGGGCGGAATTAGGCCGGATCAATAACTCGGAGAAGAAGGCCGCCATCATCTACTACAACCACGGCGGGGGAAAGGACAACATCGAGGGCTGCTACCTCAATGTTCCCCGCAGCCTGCGAAACATCCTGGACAAGATGAAGGCCGCGGGCTATAATGTGAAGGGAACTGTGCCTGAGGAGAGGGCTATGGTCGACCTGCTGGCTCATCAGGGAACCAATGTGGGCTCCTGGGCTCCGGGAGAGCTCCAGGCCATGGTGGAGGCAGGAAATGCCACGCTTCTGCCGGCAGAGCTCTACGAGCAGTGGTTTTCCGCCCTGCCCCAGGATAAGCAGTCTGAGGTGACCCGGATGTGGGGGCCGCCACCTGGTAAAATCATGGTCTATGAAAACCAGAGCGGCAAGTACCTGGTCATCCCCAAGCTCTCCTTTGGAGATGTGATCCTCCTGCCCCAGCCAAGCCGGGGCTGGCTGGAGAACAGCACAGTGCTCTATCATGATAAATCCGTGCCTCCCCATCACCAGTACATAGCCTTCTATCTCTGGCTCAGGCACGGATTTGGAGCCGATGCAATAGTTCATCTGGGAAAGCACGGCACCCAGGAGTGGCTGCCGGGCAAGGAGTGCGGGATATCCAGAGACGACTGGCCGGCTCTGCTGGTCCAGGATCTGCCCGTGGTCTATCCCTACATAGTGGACAACATCGCCGAGGGCACCCAGGCCAAGAGGCGGGGCGATGCAGTGATGATCACCCATCTGACGCCGCCCATAGTGGCCTCCGGCCTCTACGGCAACCTGACCAATCTGGCGGAGACGGTCTTCCAGTACAAGAGCGTGGAAAACGCCAGCGTCAAGGAGGGCTACAGGAATCAGATAATAAATATCAGCCGGGAGATGCACCTGGACGAGGACCTTGAGGCGGACCTGCTGAATATCTCCGCCAACGAGACCGAATTCAACAATTATGCCGACGAGCTGGAGAAATACCTCT
Source organism: uncultured Methanosarcinales archaeon (assembly GCA_937864385.1). Taxonomy (GTDB): domain Archaea; phylum Halobacteriota; class Methanosarcinia; order Methanotrichales; family Methanotrichaceae; genus Methanothrix. Next base: position 1,580 of record CALMJN010000481.1, read on the forward strand.
ATGAGCTGAAAGGCCAGTTCATGCCCTACGGCCTGCATCTCTTCGGCCAGCCTCCCCAGGGAGAGCCCCTGACCGGCTTGGTGAGATCTATGCTGGGAGATGGCCTCTCCCGGGAGATAGCTCCTCTTATCTCTTACAACGATTATCCCAATCCTGGCCGCCTGGACAAGGAAAGTGAGTTGGAAAACTGCACCGATAAGCTGCTTGGTGCGGTGATAATCAACCGGACATCATGCGAATTGGCCCAGATAGATATCTTTGGAAACGCCTCATTTAACCTGACCGATCAGCTCAATCTCTCCCTGAAGTATGCAGAAGACATTGCCGCCTGCTCGGCAGAGGTCCCCGCCCTGATAAATGCTCTGGACTGCAATTACACTGCGCCTTCCCCGGCAGACGATCCCATCCGGGACCCTGCCGTCCTTCCCACGGGAAGGAACTTTTGCTCCGTGGACCCCAGGCGCGTTCCCACCAGCTCTGCCTGGGCTGTGGGCTCGGATCTGGCGGAAAAGCTCATCGAGGGCTACCGGCAGGACCACAACGGCTCCTATCCCAGAAAGATGGCTCTTGTCCTCTGGGCCTGGGCCATGACCGACCACGGCGTGGTGGAGTCGGAAATCCTCCGCCTGGTGGGAGCCGAGCCGGTCTACGATGCCTACGGCGGCGTCAGCGATGTCCGGCTCATACCGCTCGGCGAGCTGGGCCGGCCCAGGATCGATGTGTTGGTGGTTCCATCCGGCCTGCACCGGGACCTTTTCCCGGAGAAGCTGCAGCTTATAGACCGGGCCATACGCCTCGCAGCTAATGACACCGCATCGGAATATCCCAATTTTGTGCGGGAGGGCTCGGAGGAGATCTATCAGAAGCTGATACAAGAAGGAAATATCACCCCGGAGCAGGCTGCCATACTCTGCCGATCCCGCATATTCCTGGAGGAGGCGGGGACATACGGCCCCAACCTGGACAGCCCCGTATCGGCCAGCGACACCTGGGATAACGACAGCAAGCTCGGCAACCTTTTCATCAGCAGGATGTCCTACATCTATGGAGACGGCATCTGGAGCAGCAAGCTCTCCTCCGGGGAGGATCTGTCCGGCCTGCAAAGGGATCTCTTGCAGGACAATCTGGCCAAAGTGGACGCCGCGGCGCATCACACCAACTCCAACCTCTACGGGTTCATAGACAACGATGACGTCTACCAGTATCTAGGAGGCATCAGCCTGGCGGTGAGAACTGTGACCGGAAAGGCCCCCGACCTCTATGTAACCGACGCCAAGGACCCGGACAAAAGCCGGGTCTCATCTCTACATGACTTCTTCTCCCGGGAGCTGCGCGCCCGCTACTACAATCCCCAGTGGATGAAAGGGATGATGGAGCAGGGCTACTCCGGGGCCAGGGAGATGGACAGGTTTGCCGAGTATCTCTGGGGATGGGAGGCGACTGTTCCCGATCTGGTCAGCGAAAAGACCTGGGATGAGGTGAAAGAGATCTATGTGGATGACAAGTACCAGATGGGCCTGAAGGACTTCTTTGACGAGAACAACCCCTGGGCGGCTCAATCCCTGGCGGGAAGGTTGCTGGAGACGGCCAGAAAAGATCGCTGGCATCCATCCCCGGCGGTCAAGCAGGAGCTTGTGGACCGGTACGAGCAGTCGGTGCAAGACCATGGCGTCACCTGTTGCCATCACACCTGCGGCAACCTGGCCCTTCAGGAGTACATGCAGGGTGTGCTTCCCTCTCAGGATTCCGATTCCTCCAGCAGTTCCGCCGCATCCAAGAGCGAAAGATCCAGTTCTTCGTCATCCCACCATCACAAGCCTGCGGTGGGGAAGGAATCGCCGCCCCAAAACCAGACCCAATCGGCGGGATATGGAACAGGATTACCCAAGGCGGAGCAGACGGATTCTGCCTCAAGCGAGGTGGAGGGATTTGTGATGGAGGCGGTGGAGGCGAAGAGCACCCCAACCGGCTCCTCCGCTGCCCCCATGATCGCCCTGGGCCTGGTCTTTCTGGTGCTATTCATGATCTGGATGGGATTTCATAGGAAGGTGTGAATGTAAATCCCAGGGAAAGCAGAGATACGGATTTCATCCCCCCTCTTTTTTAGGCCTGCCAAAACCTTTATCTGTCCATCCCCTTTTAGGTTAGCCTAAAAATTGACCACTAGACAACGAGGATGCATAATGCAAGAGCCGATCACAAGCTTGAGGGCGGGGACATCGGCCCAGGTCATCGCATTGCTGGGCCCGGGCAGTTCATTTCAGAGAAAGCTGCGAACAATGGGCATCAGAGAGGGGGTCCGGCTGAAGGTGGTAGCCGTCCATCCCTTCGCCGGTCCCCTGGTCGTGGAGATATCCGGCAGGCAGATCACACTGGGCAGGGGCATCGCCCGGAAGATCATGGTGAAGGTGGAAGATTGAAGCGAATCGTTTTGATGGGCAATCCCAACATCGGAAAGAGCGTGGTCTTCTCCCGGCTGACCGGAGCGGAAGTGATCACCTCCAACTATCCGGGAACCACGGTGGATTTCACCAGAGGCAGGGCCCGCCTGCAAGGAGAGCAGGTGGAGATCATCGACGCACCGGGAACCTACTCCCTGCAGCCGACCAACCGGGCGGAGGAGGTGGCTCTGGAGGTGCTGGGATGGGGGGAACTGGTCATTAATGTGGTAGATGCCACCAATCTGGAGAGAAACCTGTTCCTGACGATGGAGCTTCTGGAGAAAAAGAAGCCTCTGATCATGGTGCTCAACATGTGGGATGAGGCGGATCGCTCGGGAATAGCAATAGATGTAAAGAGGCTGGAAGAGCATCTGAGGGTGCCGGTGGTCGCCACCGTCGCTCTGACCGGCGAGGGGATAGCAGAACTGGTCTCTCGGCTGGGCGAGGCGCAACCCCTTCTTGAAAGAGAAACCTTGAGTGAAGAAAAGAAGTGGGTGGAGATAGGACGGATAACCAGAGACGTCCAGAAGGTCACGCATAAACATCCCACCCTCTGGAGCAGCCTTTCCGAGGCCACCATCAAGCCCTTTACGGGTACCCCCGTTGCCTTGACGGTCATCCTCGCCACCTTCTGGACGGTGAGGCTGATTGGAGAGGGGCTGATTGCCCATCTATTCGAGCCCCTCTTTGAGCTGTACCGTCCCCTGGCCATGAAGATAAGCGCAGAGCTGGGGCCCGGGATGCTGCATGACCTTCTCATAGGCCGGATCATAGATGGCAATATCGACTATGTCCAGTCCATGGGGCTTCTGACCACAGGCATCTATGTCCCCCTGGGAATGGTGCTGCCCTACATAGTGGGCTTCTACCTGGCCCTCGCCCTGCTGGAGGACTCCGGATATCTGCCCCGGCTGGCCACGCTATCCGATAACCTGTTTCACCGGCTGGGGATGCACGGCCACGCCATAGTGCCTCTCTTCCTGGGCCTGGGCTGCAATGTGCCGGGAGCCCTCTCCACCAGGAATCTGGAGACCAGAAAGCAGCGCTTCATCGCTGCCACGCTGCTGGGCCTGGCTGTGCCCTGCACCGCCAAATCGGCAATGATCTTCGGGGTGCTGGGCTCCTACGGTCAGGGGTATGTCTTCCTGGTCTTTGCCACCCTGGCACTGGTTTATTTGGCGGCGGGGCTGGTCTTGAATAAGGCGGTCCGGGGCGAGAGCCCGGAGATATTCCTGGAGATCCCTCCCTACCGGCGGCCAGGCTTTATGGTGATTCTGAAGAAGACCTGGATGCGGGTTCGGTGGTTTTTAGCCGAGGCCATACCATTCCTGTTCCTGGGAGTGCTGCTGGTCAATGTGCTCTATACCGTGGGCTTCATGGAGTGGATCGCCCGCATCTTCTCGCCCTTCATGGAGTGGTGGCTTGCCATACCCGGAGAGGCGGTGGTCGCCCTTCTGGTGGGCTTCTTCCGCAAAGATCTGGCGGTGGGAATGCTCCTGCCTCTGGGGCTTGAGGCCGGCCAGATGGTGGTAGCCACCACTGTTCTCTCCCTCTATTTCCCCTGTGTAGCCACATTCGCAGTGATGGTAAAAGAATTGGGGGTGATGGATACTCTGAGATCCGCCGCTGTTATGGCCATGACTGCTCTCATGGTGGGTGGAGCCATGCGATGGGCCTTGATAAGATGAAGAGGATGAAATGTATGATAAAGATGATATTGAAATAAGCTGGATGCTATGAGAAGGATGTCATGAGACGCAAGAGAGTGGAGGAGTACATAGAGATCATCCATGACCTGGAGTTGCAGGAGGGGCGTGCTGCCACGGGCAGGATCGCCACAGAGATGGGAGTCAAGCCCTCCTCGGCCACGGAGATGCTTCAGAAGCTGCAAAATGAGGGGCTTCTTCAGTACGAGAGCTATGCAGGAGCCACTCTGACCGACTCGGGCAGGAGGCTGGCCCTGGAGCTCGAGGGCAAGCACAGGGCCATCGCCGACTTTCTGGAGATCATCGGAGTGGACAGGGGTTCGGCGGAGAGGGATGCCTGCCAGATGGAGCATCATGTGGGAAAGGAGACCATGGAGCGCCTGAAGAAGTTTGTGCAGTTTGTAGGCCTCTCCTCCAGCCAGCCGATATGGATTGAGAACTTCAAGAGATATTGCCAGACGGGACAGCCGGAGGAATGCGATCTCTCCGGCCGCTGCACCTGCCGCTCCGATGCCGATAAGGAGCCGTACGGTCCGAAATCGGAGTCAGCGAGAGAATGAAAGATGACTGTCTAAGGGCTTTGTGAAATTTTAATAGGCTGATCCTAAGTTGAGATGCTCAATCCGACGGAATGACCAGGGAGATTGATATGACTCATAAAAGCGCTGCAATCATTGCAGATAAACTGACCAAGCTCTATGGCGATCTTCTTGCCGTAGACGGCATCAGCTTTCAGGTCGACGAGGGCGAGATCTTCGGCTTTCTGGGACCCAACGGCTCGGGCAAGACCAGCACCATCCGCATGCTGGTAGGCCTCTCCCGGCCTTCGGGAGGCAGGGCCAGCGTTCTTGGATATGATCTTCCAGGAGAGAGCTCCCAGGCCAAAAGATATGTGGGCGTTGTCCCCGACTCATCCAATCTTTACGATGAGCTGTCCGCAAGGGAGAATCTCCTCTTCATGGCCAGGCTTTACGGCGTGCCCCGGAAAGAGCAGAATTCCAGAGTCCACCGCCTGCTCCAGGACTTCGGACTTTATGAGCGAAGGGATGATCTCTTCGGCACCTTCTCCCGGGGAATGAAGCGAGCCCTTACCATTGCTGCCGCCCTGGTGCATGAGCCGCGCCTTCTCTTCCTGGACGAGCCGACGGCAGGCCTTGATGCAGCCGCAGCCCGCTCTCTGAGGAGGCTCATATCAGGATTGCGAGAGAAGGGAATGACCGTCTTTCTCACCACTCATTATCTGACAGAGGCGGATATGCTCTGCGATCGCATTGCCATACTGGTTCAGGGCAGGATTGTGAGAATAGATACTCCGGAGGGGCTCAAGCACCTGATTCAGGATCAATCCCTGATTGAGTTCTCCTTCAGGGGAGATGTCTCAGCACTGCTGGCGGATCTGCAATCCAGGCTGGAAGGGGGCCAGGCGGCTCTTCTGGACAGCAGTCGTATCCGGGTTTATGGAGGCGATCCTCCTCGAATATTCGATGCCGTTTTTCAGTCTTCCAGGGAAAGTGGGATTGGCCTGGAGTCGGCCAGCACCATCCGACCCAGCCTTGAGGACGCTTTTCTCCAGATAACCGGCCTGTCTCCCCAGGTTATGGCTGCAGATAAGGGTTCAGGAAAGGGAAGTGGAGTTGGAAGGTGATGGCGAAAGTGATGGGGAAGGTGAGGGAGAAGATGATGGAGAAGATGATGTGGCAGGATCAGATGCGAGGGGTCTATCATATCGCCATCAAGGATATGAAAACCTATTACCTCAAGCCGCCGGCCATAAGTTGGGGCATGGTCTTTCCTCTGGCCTGGACTCTGGCATTTTACCTGCGCAATCCTGGCGACTTTGCTGAGCTGGTCCCGGGCCTCCTGGCCATGACCATTATATTCAGCACAACCGCGGCTGAGGCTGTGGTCATCAACTTCGAGCTGAGGCTGGGAACTCTGGAGAGGCTGCTGCTGACTCCCTTGAGCATGACCTCCGTTCTGCTGGGAAAGGTTCTGGGCGGCTTTCTCTTTGGGCTGATGATGACCGCGATTGTGGCCGCCGGGGCCGTGATCTATCTGGGGCTGCAGCCGGATTTCGTCGGGCTGGCTCTGATATCCTTGATATCTCTTATGGTCTTCTCCTCCATGGGTGCTCTCTTCAGTCTATCGGTGCGGGAGGTCTTCGAGGCCCAGACCCTTCTCAATCTGCCAAGGTTTCTCATGGTATTCCTCTGCGGTGTGGTCTATCCGGTATCCGCCCTGCCCGAGGGGCTGCAGCTGTTCTCACGGCTGCTGCCCCTGACCTACACCGTGCAGGGATTGAAAGCGTCCTTCTTTCAGGAGCAAGGCGCAGTATTGGCATGGGATTTGATCATTCTATTCTTATTTCTGATCCTATTTCTGCTTCCGGCCATCAGATTGCTGCAAAGGAGGTTCAGTTAGAATGCACAGCCCCATCAAGGCATTGACCGCAGTGCGGGATTGCTTTTACCAGGATATAGCCGATAGAGTCTCAGCCAGGGTACACAAGGGAAATGTGCTTGATATAGGCGCAGGACGGGGCATTCTCGTCCTCAAGATGGCAGAGAAGAGCCCCGGCTTGAAGGCTTACGGAATAGATATCTCGCAAAAGGCAATTGAAGCTGCCAGGGCAATAGCCCGGAAGGCCGGGCTGGCAGATTCCAGCCATTTCGATGCGGGCGATGTATGCAGCCTGCCCTATGAGGATGAATTCTTCGCCCTGGTGGTCAGCACCTTCAGCCTGCACCACTGGCCGGATGCAACCGCCGGGCTGAATGAGATCTACAGAGTATTGGAGCCGGGAGGCGAGGCCTGGATTTACGATCACTGGAGGGATCCATCTCCAGAGGCCAGGCAAAATCTGGCAAGGGATTTCGGCAGACTGGCGGCATGGTTCGCATTATTCCACCTGCGTTTCGTCTCCTCGGTCATGACTGAAGAAAGGGCCAGGATCATCCTGAATGATCCGTCTCTGAAGTTTCAGGAGAAAAGGCTGGAGCAGTGTGGCATATTCCTTCTCTTGAGACTGAAAAAAACCTGATGCAGGCTTCAAGTAAAATATAGGTTTGGGTTTGGGGTTTGGGGAATGCTGCATATATGGCCGGGTATATATCGGCGCACCGGAAGATGAGGTTAGGATATGACCAAAGTCGGCATAATAAGATGTCAGCAGACCGAGGACATGTGCCCCGGAACCATGGATTTTAAGATTGCATCAGAGGGAAAGATGGCCTTTGCCGAGACCGGCCCGGTTGATATCGTGGGCTTCGTCTCCTGCGGAGGATGCCCGGGAAAGAGGGCCGTCTCCAGGGCGGCCCTGATGGTGGAGCGTGGAGCAGAGGCCATAGTCATCGCCTCCTGCATCAGCCGGGGAAATCCGATAGACTTTCCCTGTCCCCATTATGAAGAGATCAAGAATGGCATATCCAAAAAGGTTGGCTCAAGGGCTAAGATAATCGAGTGGACCCACTGAGCTGCCCTCTCTCCGGCAGAGCTACCTCTTTCGGGCGGAGATGGCCACAAAAGCTCCCCTGCCGTGGCCCTCTTCAAACGGCTCTGCTGCATTTATATCTTTGATGCCCTTGAATACGGTCTGACGGGTGGCGATGAGGTCAAAATCAAGGCTTTCCAGCCAGAGGATAACCTGTTCCACTGAATGGAAATGAGCATATTTGTAGAACTTGCTCCCGGCCTTTTTCCTTTCATATTCCTTGCCTAGAGGGCTATTTGGATCGATCATGCCGATGATGATCCGCCCCCCAGGCCTCAAAATCCTCTTTGCCTCCGCCAGAGCTTGCAGGGGCTTTTCCAGGAAGCAGATAGTGGTCACCATCAACACGAAGTGGAAGGATTCATCCTGGAAGGGAAGGGCTTCCGCTTTTGCCTCATGAACCTCTATGCTTCTCCGGCGCGCCCTGTCGGCCATCGCGTTTGCCGGTTCCACGCCGATCCTGATCCCCAGAGGACCGGCGAACCGGCCCGTTCCAACGCCAATCTCCAATCCAACTCCCACGGCCGGGATGAGGTCTCGCAGGGCCAGAATCTCAGATTTATAGGCCGCTTCATTATCCTCAAACCACTCGTCGTATTCTGCGGCGTGCTTTTCAAAGATCTCTATATTATTCATGATCTTCTGCCACAGATTCCAGGATTGCGCTTTTTGCAGATGAATTCTTCCACCACATCGGGCAAGACGGAGCAGCGCTGTCCTCGCTCGCACCTTGAATTTAAAAGAGTTCTACCTCCTCCGCCGGTATCCTACAACTGCAAAGAGCAGGGCTGCCACAAAAATCAGGACCGGGAAGAGGGAAAGGGTGGCTGTGAGCCCGAACTGATCGGCAATTGCGCCCGAGACAGATACACCGAGGCCTCCCGCGCCCATGGCTATACCCATGAATAGGCCAGAGATCAGGCCAATCCGGCTGGGCATAAGCTCGTGAGCCATGGCAATGGTCACCGAGAACGAGGCCCAGAGGAAGAACCCAAAGCAGAGCATGGCGGCAACCTGAAGCGCACCACCTGTCAGTAGAATCGCGGCAAAGGCGGGAATGGAGCAGAGGGTAGTTGCGACGGCAACCGGTTTTCGGCCCATCCGATCGGAGAGGTAGCCTCCGGTCAGCTGCCCGACAACCCCAGCAATGAGCATGGCGCTGATAAAGAAGGTTGCCTCAATCAGAGGGTATCCGCTCAGGACAAGGTAGGTGGGCAGGAAGGTCATTGCCCCGAAAGTGACCCAGGAGCGAAGGGTCGAACCGGCAAAGAGGAGTATCACCGGCCTCCAGTTCTCCTCGCCGCCGGACTGTACCTGCTGCGGTGCCACCGGGCAGATGTCCGGGATGGGGCGGACGGTGAGAAGAAGTGCGCCGAGGACAGCGGGTATTAAAAGCCAGGTTACGGCGGGAAGGCCTCCGGTAGTGATCACAATGCCGCCGAGGATCGGCCCGAGGGCCTGACCGAGGTTTCCCCCCACGATAAAGAAAGAGGTGAGGCGGCCCCGGTTACTTGATACCGCAATCGCCGCTACCTTGCAGAGAGCGCCGGGATGGAAGGTTGCGGCGCCCACAGAGGCGATGCCAACCGAGCAGAGCATGATCATGTAGTGGTCTGACAGCAGCCCCAGAAAGGCGATCCCGCAGCCGGAGAGGAGTACGGAGACTGCCACGCTGACCCGAAATCCTCGCTTATCTGAGAGACTGCCGAAGACCGGCTGGAGGATCGAGGAGATCAGGCTATGCATCACCGGGAGGAGCGCGGCCTGGGTATAGCTGTACCCGAGGGTGGTGATGAGGAGCGGCTGGAGTGCCATCAGCACCGGGGCATAGATGTCGTTGATGAGATGCGCCAGCGTCAGCTGGGCGATCTCCCGCACCCTTGATGGGGGTTGTGCCGCCTGATCGTGCTGCATGGCCGTGCTCACGCTCATGCGGACGGCTTCTCTATACTCTTATATGAGGTTAGTTCCTGAATAGGCTCGCCGCAAAAAGATCCGAATGCCCAAAAGGTTCGGGCGAGAAATGCCCGTTTATCGTGTCAGTCGATAGACCGATGCAGCCGGCAATCCGCCCAGCAAATACCGGCGGATGATAACTGAAAAGAAATCTTTTTCATATCTAAGCTCCCATAACAATCCCATATGCCGGAACATAGCTACCTCGGCCTGGCCTCAGCCATGCACCGCCTTACCGAGCTGGTCATTCGCGCCGCTATGTCCGAGCTTTCATTCCCATCCCTCAGTGGCCGGGCCTCTTGCGGGCTCGACGCCGCCTGCGGAAATGGAGATCACAGCATCTGGCTGGCCCAGGCCCTCTTGCCGGAGGGGCAGGTAACGGGCCTTGATATCTGCAGGGAGGGGCTGCTTCAGGCCAGGAAGGCCTCAGCAAAAGCAGGTTTAGCTGATAAGCTGGCCTATATCCAGGGAGACCTCCATTCTCTGCCTTTCAGAGATCGTGCCTTCGACTGGGCCTGGTGCGCGGACTGCCTCTGGCCGGGCCCGAAGTCCCAGGGCTTTCTGGGAATGGACCCGATGCCCGTTCTGGAAGAGCTGGTGCGGGTGGTAAGGCCTGGAGGGCTTATTGCCATATTATTCTGGTCATCGCAGCGGCTCCTTCCCGGCCACCCTTACCTCGAGGCCCGGCTCAATGCTACCCGGGCGGCGTGCTATCCATTCCAGGAGGGCGGCAGCTTTTTGGATCACATCTTATCCGCACCCGTATGGCTGCATCAGGCCGGGCTGGAGAAGATCAGGGGGCAGACATTTGTGGCCGATCTGCACACAGCCGTCGACGGCCAGGCTGGAGATGATCTGGCCGCCTGCTTTCAAATGCTCTGGGGAAGGGCAATGCCGGAGCTATCGGAAGCGGATAAAGCGCAATTCGAAAGGCTCTGCCATAAAAGCTCCCCGGATTTCATCGCCAATCGACCTGGATATTATGGTTTTATCACTTACACCCTCTTCTTTGGACTGGTCACTTCAAGGCCGAGATGACCTTCGTGAATCTGATTATCTGATTCAAGCAGCAAATTGAAATATATTCGGCCCCATTGATTCTTTATGGAAGGCAACATCCTGGCCGCCCTGGCTTTGACCCTCCTGGCCGGCCTTGCCACCGGCATAGGCAGCCTGGTGGCCTATTTCATCCCCAAGCCCGATCTGCGTTATCTCTCTTTGAGCCTGGGCTTTGCCGCAGGGGTGATGATCTATGTGGGCTTTGTGGACCTATTCTGCAACTCGCAAACCATACTGGGTTTCACCTATGCCAATATCTTCTTCCTGATGGGCCTGTTTTTGATCTATCTGCTGGACCGCGCCGTTCCTCATATTCATATGGACGGACAGGTGGACTCTCAGTGCAATCGTCTCTATCGCAGCGGCATTATGACCACCATCGGAATAGCCATTCATAACCTTCCGGAGGGCATGACCGTAGCCCTGGTATCACTGGCGGACCTGCGCCTGGGTGTGCCGGTGGCTATAGCCATAGCCATCCACAACATCCCGGAGGGGCTGGCCTGCAGCATTCCTCTCTACTGCGCCACATCCGATCGCAGAAAGTCCTGTTTGTTCTCCTTTGCCGCGGGCATGACCGAGCCATTGGGAGCAATAGTCGCCGTTGTCCTGCTCTATCCCTTCCTCAGCGACTGGCTGCTGGCGGCAGCCTCGGCCATGGTAGCCGGGATCATGGTCTTCCTGTGCTTTGATGAGCTGATACCCATTGCCAACCGATACGGCAGCGAGCATCTTACCAACCTGGGAATCATAGCAGGCTTTGCTGTCATGATGATCGGGCTCGGCCTGATGGGAACCTTTTAGCTTTACCTTTCAAATGATCTCAATCCTCCCCTGGCTATAACGAAGATCCGGGTCTTCCCCTTGACAATATTTAAATAATTTCCGGCTATAATAGTGAGCAGGCCTTTTTTTTGGCCTTTGATAGATGGATGGGTTTCCTTTAGGTGATGGATGATGAAGATGCTGATATTGAGCTTCAGCTTGCTGCTGATCTCGGCAATGAACACGGTATATGCTTCTGACCAGGACTTGATGGTGGTGGATGAGAATCAGACTACAGCAGTCAATGAGACTGCTTTGAGCCTTGCTCTGGCTGGTGAGGCCTCAGGCGCGCTTACCTTCCAGGAAGAAGAGGGGCTGCTCTTCATGGCCGAGGAGGAGAAGCTGGCGGGAGACGTATATTCCTCTTTAAATGAAGTCTGGAATCTGCGCGTCTTTGACAACATCGGCCGGGCAGAGCAGACCCACCAGGCAGCAGTGGAGACGCTTTTGGAAAGATACTCCCTTGCCGTTCCAGCCAAACCGGCTGGAGAGTTCTCCAATGAAACCCTGCAGAGCCTCTACAATGATCTGGTCAGCCGGGGAGAGGCTTCCCTTGAAGAGGCACTTCGTGTCGGCGCGGCCATAGAGGAGATAGACATCCTGGATCTGCAAGAGCGCATGGCTCAGACAGACAGGGAGGATATATTGCTGGTCTACTCCAACCTCAAGCGTGGATCGGAGAATCATCTGCGGGCCTTTGTCAATAACCTTGAGCGGCGTGGCATTGAGTACAGTCCTGAGCACCTATCCCAGGAAGAATATGATGAGATAATTAGCGGCTGATCTACGAACATATGATCGCTCTAAAAAAGATACGTCAGTTGATAATGGGAGCCTCTGAGGTTGTCTCTATCAAGGAGCTTACGGCCAGGAACTCGGGTAGCTATCTGTTTGTTCAGGCCAGTCTGATCTTCTGGGTTGCTGATCTCAGGAGATTGCATCTGGCCAGTTGGCGCATTGAAGCCAAGATCCGGGCGGAGTTTCCCAATGTGGACAGTGTGAAGAACATCCTCAGATATGCTGCTGCTCTGCAGTAGGCAGAGGGAGCGGCTGGGGAGCACTTAGGGGAGACGCCTTACCTAGCCCTGGTGAATATCCACCTGCAGGAGATGAAGCTCTCCAAGCAGAAGATCACAGCCAATCTCTATCACGACCTGGCCATGGGAAAAGCCCCAAGTTGTGGCCCGATTACTGCTTGCGTATGCGTAATGCCCGACATTGTCATAACCCGGGATAACCTGGAGAGAAAGGGGCCTGGATATGCCTTTGCCGAGGCAGGAGTGGAGATCAGACAGACCGAAGCCAGCACACTGGATGAGCTGATTAGGGATCTTTTGGAAAGGGGATCTGTACGATCCGTACGAATGGTTTAAATACAAAGTCGCATATAAGCGTAATTATGGTGTCAACCTCTTTGGCAATTGTCTGTCTGAAGAGGAAAAGTCAGAATGTATTGCTGCAAGTGGGTTTTGAAAATATAAATCAGCGAGGCTCTAATGAAGATATGTGTTACAGCAGGAGCATCGGGCCTTGATGCTCCCATGGATCCCAGGTTTGGGCGGTGCCCATTCTTTGTGGTGGTAGATCTGGATAGCATGAGCGAGATATCCATTGCCAATGCCAATGTCAATGCCAGCAGTGGCGCAGGCATTCAGGCCGCCCAGGAGGTGGCCAGGCAGGGCGCTGTAGCTCTGATCACCGGAAACATCGGCCCCAATGCCATGCAGACTCTCTCGGCTGCCAATATCGATGTTTATCTGCATCAGGGCGGAGGAAGCGTCAGAGATGCGGTTGAGAGGTTCAAGAGGGGCGAGCTTACAAAAGTCTCCGGGCCTTCTGTGCAGGCTCATGCCGGCATGGGCCAGGGCATGGGAAGAGGCGGTGGCCAGGGCATGGGAAGAGGCGGTGGCCAGGGCATGGGAAGAGGCGGTGGCCAGGGCATGGGAAGAGGTGGCGGTCAGGGCATGGGAAGAGGAGGCCAGGGACAGTGAAGGTCGCTATTCCTACCATGGGCGACGGAGGCATGAATGAGGCAATATGCCAGCACTTCGGCCGGGCTCCCACATTCACCATAGTGGATCTGGACCGCCAGGAGATCAGGGTGCTCCCCAATGTCAGCGAGCACATGGGCGGAAAGGGCCTTCCCACGGAGATTATGTTCGCGGAAGGCGTGAAGGTGATGATAGTTGGCGGTCTGGGGCCCAAGGCAGTTCAGGCTTTTAACCAGGCGGGCATCGATGTATTCGTGGGAGCTGCAGGCACCGTAAAGGATGCCATCGATGGCTGGAAGGGGAAGATGCTCAGCCGCGCCGATTTCGATAATGCCTGCAAAGAGCATAAGGATTAGCCAGGGGCAGGATTCCTCTCCCAATATCTTTGACCTGATTTTCAGAGGTGAGGGGATGGGGCCGGAGCGGCTTGAGAGGCTATGCTTCTCACCTGAATGCTCTATCTGGCTCATATAAAAGGCAAATTTTTATTCTGGCCATCCCTTAATCCTGCAATGGGGGTTTTGATATGATAAACAAATTGATCATTGCCTGGTCAATCCTGGTCATATGCCTGACCATGCAAGCCCAGGCCCAATACGATCCGCTGGCAATGCCTGTGGATATGAGAAGAACCGAGAGTTCGGATGCTGAAAAGGTTATCATTGATCCCTATGCCGATCCTCTGGGCATCGATGCCTTGATGCGCCAGATCGATCCGCATCACACCTCAGAGTATCTGGATAAGATCAGCGGCAGGGAGTATATGGGCCCATTCATCCCGATCTCTCAGGAGCTGCAGGGATACTGGACGCTGGATCTCTTCGGGAGCATGCCGGGGCGCATGGATCTGATGCTGGTCCAGAACCGGGATGCGGTCTTCGGGCGCGGCAGCATCTCTCTGGCAGGCGGCATCAGCAGCCTGTCCGCCAGCGGATGGACGGCCAAGGACCTGCTATACCTGGATCTGGTTGATGTAGAGGCTATGATGCTCTACCGCTGCAGCCTGACCATGAGCAAGGATTTCCTCTCCGGCAGCTACAATGCCTATGATGCTCAGGGCCGGAACTGGTCCGGGACGCTGCAGGGAGGCAGGAGGGCTATGGATCAATAGCCCAGAAAGCCTTGCCCGGATCCACCTGATTTTGGGCATTTGATCCCAAGGCTCACCCTCCCGTCCTGATCGTTTCAGCTCTTGACTATCTTCTGGAACTCTCCCCCCTCCAGATACCGGGGTTGGTACTCTATTCCCTGGTCTTTCAGATCGCTGACATAAGAGCGAAGATGCTTTCTGGAACCGGCCAAAAGTCCCTCATAGACAGTTCTCACATCCTCCGCCTGGCTGGCTGACAGCTCCTTCTCCAGGTCCACGATGCTTATCTCCTCGAAGACGGCTGCCACGGTCAAAGCGTCCTGGTCAGACTGCAGACCCTCCGCCAGAAGCTGATCGTGGATCTCCTGCAGGGTCTGGTTCTGGAATCTTCCCGGCTCGTCCGGAGGGACATCCAGGCCGTGCTTTTCCATGACCGACCGGGCCTGATCCATGTGGCTGCTCTCCGATCTGACCAGATCCAGGAATATGGTCATATTGTTCTTCTCATACAGGCCGTTATAAAGATCCCGGGCCGCCTTCTCCTCCTCCCATATGAAGAGCAGGCCGTCCTTCTCTCGTGCCGTGAGAGCTGCTAGCGCAGCCCCATCATCTGCAGCCGCCTCTCCGCCGGTCAAGCTCAGGATTCCCTCCCCGTAGGCTATATTGTGCTTGAGGCTGATATCGGAGCTGCTGGAAAGGGCCCAGATCATGGATACCGTCCCGCCGGGAGAGAAGGCCTTGTCGAAGCGATCACCGGTGTCAAGCTTTCTCTTCAGCTCGATTACGGTCCTGCCCGCCGATTTGCTGCCGCCCGATTCAAGGATATCGTCCGAGCCGCCCAGCATGGTGTCCTCGATATGAGGTCCGTAATTGCCGGTGCAGTACTCATCCAGAACCACCGCCTTGCCGCCCTGTACTGAGGCCAGAATGATATCCGCATTCTTCATCCACTCCAGGGGATCAAATCCTATGGCCAGCCAGGCATCTGTGCTGCCGTTCAGGGCCAGGTAGAGATGCTCTTTATCATTCTTCCAGGAGACGGCCAGGTCTCCGCCGCTGTAGCCCTGCCTGGACGGTGCCTGCAGGAGTACGCTGCGAGAGTACTCGCCATCGCCAATAATCCCATCCGCCTTCCACGCCTCGGTGGTCTCCTGCTCCAAAACCTCTGGAGCCTCCTGCCGCTCAATGCATCCGGAAAAGAGCAGAAGCAAGCCCAGTATCAATGCAATCAATGCCGACCTCATTTCGCCACACCTGAAACTTATATTGGCAGGCTGAATATATGAAATTATCGAAAAAAATGCATGCGGTGCAATGGCCAAAAATAAAAAGAATATTATCCCTTCAGTCTGATCCTGAACTCCTTTCTATGCCTCTTCTCCTCGTCTAATATATGCTTGAGAACGCCGACCACTTCCGGATCATCCAGGATATCTATCTGGGCTTTATATTTTTCAATTCCCTCCGTCTCCAGAGCGATCTGCATCTGCAGCATGTCAGCGGTGTCTTCTGCCCTGAAATCCAGCTCCTTATGCTGCATCACCGGCTTTCCCCCTCTTTTTGTTATCAGGTCCGCCAGCCACCACATATGCCTCATCTCATCCACAGCTATGGCCTCTGTGACCCGGCTGGCCTCGCAATCCTTCATCACAAATGAGTTTCTCACATAGATCAATGTGGCCTCCAGCTCTCTCATGAAGTTTTCATTGAGGGTGGCGATGACATCTCTGCTCTCCATACTAATTCTCCTGACTGAAAACAAAATTATATTGTTGAATCTATTTAGCTCTGATGCTCTTTCCTGGGCTTCCTGGGGGCTAAGCCTTCTGCCTTTTGCGGCTCATCATCTTCACGATCCTCAAAGAGGCGCTGAGTGAAGGCCGGGAGAGGGCAAATCTGAGCAAGGCCAGAAGCAGAAGCGCCGGATAGATTCGCAGGGCTGCGCAGCCCTCGCCATCCAGCCTTTCCTGGCAGAAGCTTGGCTGGATATCTATCTCAAGAGGGCAGAAGGATTGCAGGTACCCTGAAGCCGACCAGAGGCAGGCAGCGATTAGGCCGGTGTCGGCAGGATCCTCCAGGCCTATATGTAAAGATGCCCTGAAGTAGCTTATGCGGATGGCACGGGCCAGGCCTCTGAGGAGATGCTTGAGGTTGTCCTTGAGGCCCTCGGTCTGGAGGATGGACAATGCATCCTGGAGGCTCCAGCTTCGGATTTTTCTCTCCGCCTCTCCCCTGGCTTCCTTTCGGCCCTCCTCCTGAGCCTTCTCTTGAGATGTTTCAATCGGCGGTCGGGGATGGATCGTCTTCTCTTTTCCCGCCTTCTTCTCTATACCCGCCTTCTCATCGGACGGTCCATTCCCTTTCCCTATCGGCTGGAGATTGATCTTTATCAGGCCAAAGAGCCAGAGTAAGCTGATCTCC
Organism: uncultured Methanosarcinales archaeon; assembly: GCA_937864385.1. Lineage (GTDB taxonomy): Archaea > Halobacteriota > Methanosarcinia > Methanotrichales > Methanotrichaceae > Methanothrix. The sequence continues at coordinate 18,559 of CALMJN010000481.1, forward strand.
TGCCTGCGGCCTGGGGCTGCCTGCCCAACCAGGTCTACGGGGATCAGGAGCAAGAGGAGGAGAATAATAAATGAGATTATTGCTATTGAAAGAAGCATGTGAAGGCTAATCTATCCTGATCCCGGTATCCTTCTTGTCTTCTTCTTTATGCTCCAGCTCCCCTCTGCCTTCCTCCCTGTCTTTCAGCTCTTTTTTCAAGATCTGAGGAAGCTTCTCCAAAACGCTCTCAATAATCGGATACTTTGCCTCCCGGTTCTTCTCAACCGATTCAACCCTGACCCTATCTTTTTCGATTACAATAACCGCTACCGGCTTCATTTTGAAGCCGCCGCCTGCTCCGCCTCCCGTTCCTGCTGATCCTTCTTTTGCCTGCCCGGCTCCCGCTCCAAAGCCCAGGCTCACGCTCAGCAGAGGCACAACGGTCGTGCCCTCCGATGTAACCGGCTCGGCTACCACGGTCTTGCTGGTCAGAAGCTTCTCCAGCTCAAAGATGGTGGCCTTCAATAGGTTTTCGCACTCGTTCACAATTATACCCGGCGATATATTGCTGTCAGAGGTTATAAATTTTCCTTTTAAATATAGAAAAATGTCCTGAGTTAAGAGGCTGCATCCGGCAGCAAGAGGCTGTTGATGCTGCCGGTCCGGCCGGGAAAAGACAGTGAGATTTGGCCCTGGGGCCTGGTAAAATTGTATCAACCTAGAAGGGGAATTGATGGGCGATGAGCTTTGGTAGCCATTCAGAATACATAGAGCCGTCATCAGCTCGTGATTGGGAGGTCCTGGCCGACGATCTGTACCGGCAGGGCAGATATCTTGAGTCGGCGATGATGTACGAAAAAGCTCTGGAAATCGATCCTCATGATAAGTCTCTCTGGAACAGCAAGGGCCTGGCCCTCTGCCGTCAAAAAAGGCTGGAGGAGGCTTTAGCAGCATTTGATAAGGCCATCGCCATTGATCAATCCTATCTCGATGCCAGGAACAACAAGGGGGTGGTCATGTACCGGGCCAAGATGTATGAGCAGTCCCTGGAGATCTTTGATGAGATCATCAAGATGGATCCGGGATATATCAAGGCCTGGTACAATAAGGGAGTGGTGAAGGGAAGGATGGAAAGGCATCTGGATTCCATAGAGGAGTATGACAGGGCTCTAAAGATCGATCAGACCCGGCCCAAGATCTGGAACAACAAGGGCTCGGCTCTGGGAAATTTGGGAGAGTACGAGCGGGCCATAATGTGCTTTGATCGAGCCATAGATCTGAAGCTCAATTATGCCGAGGCCTATCTCAACCGGGGAGTGGCTTACAGCAAGCTGGGCCTGTACGATCAGGCTCTAAAGGACTTCAAGCAGGCTATAGATATCGATCCCACCAAACCGGAATCCTGGTGCAATAGAGGCGAGGCTTTTCGCCGGGTGCAGCGATATGAAGAGGCCCTGGAGAGCTTCGATAAAGCCATTGCCATCGATTCCCGCGATCCTCGGGCCTGGAAGGGCAAGGCTCTGGCCCTCAAGGCCCTGGGAAGGGACAGGGAGGCTGAAGATGCCCTGTCCAGAATATCCATAGTTGATCCTTCCCCCTGAAGCAGCAGCCATCTTGATCAAATCAGATCTGGTAGCGCTTGCCCTCTTCCACCGCCAGCACATTATCGAAGCTTCTGGCAAACCAGTCAAAGGACTCGGTATGGACCGGCACAATTACATCTGGATCGATCTGCTCTATGGCATGGGTGATGTCCTCGCCAGAGGCATGACCCGAGGCATGGTAGGGCCTCTCGAAGTGCAGTTCTCCTTTTCCGTCCAGGAAAAAGCCGCGGGAGGAGATCCCAAAGCGGCGCAGCCACTGCCACAGCCTCTGAAAGTCGATCTCCATCTCCTCGTTAAAGGCCTCGCAGGCGGAGTAGATGTATGTCCCTCCTTCCGGCTTTATGTCCAGAAGGTGCTTCATATCAAAAAAGGAGAAGCATAGGATGTAGTCCTGGGGCCTGTCCCTAATGGCGGCATGATCCACATATCGATCGGCATAATGAGACGCCATCACCTCCTGCTCCCACTTCCGCCTCGACCTGTCGGTGATCTCGCTGTAGATCCCGATATCGTCGGTAGAGCACGATCCACAGATGCTCTGCAGGCAGTGCAGCATGTAGACGTCCTTGGCCATGGCCACCAGCCGTCGGCCGCTTTTTTTGGCTATCTCCTGGAAGGACTCCAGCCGCTCGAAGTTGCGGGGAGAGAAGTCGGCTATGACCAGGCCGGTGGATGACTCAACGCTCTCCCGGCAGGCCTGGCAGACGGAGCGCTCCGAGGTTCTCTCTTCTTCCGACGGGCCGGCCCGGGTGCCTTCGGTGATCAGAACCGAGGCCTCCTTCGCCTGGCGAATGAACTCGCGGCTGGAGCTCTCATTCTTGCCGTGCAGCCGGAAGTCGCCGGTGTAGGCTACGGTGGTCTCGCCGCGCAGGATGTAGGCGGTGGCTCCGGGAATGGAGTGGTCCACGGGATGGGCGGAGACCTCAAAGGGCAAGCAGAGGCTGGACTCCTGTAGGCAGCAGCATCTTCCCGGCTCCAGCTTCTTGGCCCTCTTGCCGTCCTGGCCGGGCTTTCTGGAGAGGAAGGCGGTGAGAGCCGGCGAGGGCTCCTCGGTCGAGCAGAAGTCCCGGCCCTGGTAGCTCATGCCAGCCACAGATGAGAGATAAAGGCCCACCTCATCCGAGGGCTGGCGGGGCGAGAAGTAGGCAGTGTCCGTCTCCAGGGATGTGACCCCCGAGTCCTGCATGCCCTTCATTATGACTATGCTCTCGGCAGAGGCCACCAGGGGAATATCTCGTCGCAGCATGCCGATATTGCCGCAGTGGTCCATATGGGCGTGGCTGAGAAGGATGGCGGAGACGGGGAGGGAGGGAAAGCTGCTTATGGAGAGATCGGATGGGATAAGGTCGGGCCGGTAGATGTTGAGCCTGGGCAGCAGGTCGAGGTACATCAGGTCATGGATGCCGCGGGTATCCCGATTCTTGAGGAACTCCTCATAGAAGAGGCCGTACTTGCCGAAGTTCTTGCCGAAATCGAGGAATATGCCTTTTCCCTTCTCTTCCAGGTAGATCTTATTGCCGCCGATGCCGTGAGCCCCGTCGTAAACTGTGAGCGATGTGATATCAGTCACCCTCCTCTTCTGATCAAGCAATGCCAATGAGGTGATATAAAGCCGGTGATGGGAGAGCAGGATTGAAGGGAATCAGGCACTGGATTTCGGCACCAATCTACTGAACTTGTAGTATCCCAAAAGCAATAATGATCGGAGCGCCAACTATAAATATCTATAATGATTATATGTTGAGTTTGCCGCTTCATGCCATCAAGGGTGGTGGGAGTGCCGTGGGCTTAACTCGTCCGATATTGCTTCCATGAAAGAGGTTGAGATTGCTTTTCC
>CALMJN010000482.1 GCA_937864385.1 uncultured Methanosarcinales archaeon
CTCCACATTGGCTGCGTCTCTTAAAAAGAAATCCAACCCTCTTGCCTGGCCCATCTTCCTCATCTCATCAGCCAGCTCCTGCAGCCTGTCTCCGCAGAGAATTACGGTCTCTATGGAGTCCTGGCCCCGTCCCTTGGGTGCCGTGCGCGCAGAGAGGGCCATCAGCTCGGCCACCATTTCCACAGCTCTCTGGTTCATGAGAAGATGGTGATCCGATTCATATTTATTAATGATTGTCTTCCACAATGGTGAAGTCATCCAGATCGATTACCTGATCATTCTCTCTCTTTCCCGCTTCAGAGGGGCCCTGCTCCTCCTGCTCTCGGCTCATGGACAGGAGCACTGCAGCCAGTGCGGAGAGAAAGCCAGCACTGGTAAAGCCGCCCTTCTTGGCAAAGATCAACAAAAGCAGTTCTGCGGCACCGCGCAAAAGGCTGGAAAATAAGCCCGATCTGCCGCTTGCTGCCGTCTTCCCGCCCAGGCCGACGGAGAACGATCTTATCCTGGATATGGTCGATGGCCGAATGATGCTTTTTCCAATTTTCAGCATAACCGCTATTAGGGCGTACCTTGCCGCTTTGTTGAGCAGGACCAGCCTAAGCACTGCTCTGATCAGCCTGGCCATGGTTGCCATAGCTGCAAGCTTAACCTCTCATAAAGATATATTCCTATCCTTCTCTGCCCGGCACCATATCGTCGGCGGAAAAGCTCTCCGGCCAGAGAGTTCTCTCTCGACTTCGCTGCTTAATCATCTCCTCCGCCTCGGCCAGACTGATGCCGAAGACCTCGGCCAGAATCTCCTGGGCTGCCTGTAGCTTCATGCCCGTAAGCTCTTCGCCGCTGCGGCCTCGCCTCTCTTGAGGCGGCAAAGACGCCTTCCGGGATTGGGCAGAGCGGGTTGGAGTTTTCACCATGAAAGTTCACTCGCATCTTTCGATTTAAGTAACTGGCGCAGGATAAGGAGAATGGCATCTAAATGATGTCTATGGACTTGACGGGATTCGAACCCGTGGCCTCCGCCTTGCGAAGGCGGCGATCTACCACTGATCTACAAGCCCAATTCTGCTCGCCCCCAGGGGGCGAGACGATGGATCACAAAAAGAGTGGTTTAGATGAGGCCTACCTCTTCCACCTCGACCGACTCCACCCCGGCAACCTTGGAGACAGCTACCTCTATCTCATCCGGGCTTCTGCCGCCTTTATCGTCCATTATCGTAACCACGATCAAAGCTTTTAATCCGAAAGCTATGGGCATCTCTTCAATGGCATGCAGACGGGCAAAGGACGGTATGACCTTCTTGATCTCCTCGGCCAGCTTCTTCAGATCAAGCTCCGCGCTCTCGGGCATGACCTTCATTCTCACTGCGGCTTCTCCCATTTTTTATCTACCTCGCTCACGGCCCTGTGAAGCCACAGGCTTTACAGGTATAGACGTTGCTCTGCTTTTTACATTTATTGCATCTGGCGATCACGGTGCCGCAGTTGGGGCAGGGAAATCTGGTCCCGCCCACACCGGTCAGCGCAACGCCACATGATATGCATTTCTCTGGCATTTCTTCCTTCATGTTATCTCCTCCCTGGTTTTTGTACTTCTCTGTTTAAACCTTCCCATACAACCACCTCTCCACTCTGCCAATCCCTCTCAGGTGATGATTGTGCCCGCCCGGCCTTCTCGCAGGGCTTTTATGAATCGACCTGTATCGCTTCCATTGAGCACCATCATCTTCATTCCCTTGAGTCGGCCGCATAGCAGCCTCACTGTGCCCTGATCGATGCAGCTTTCGCGACCGAGCAGCCTGGCGGCAGGAAGCTCAGGGGCAACAATTCCGTCCATGATCACACCGTCCACATCAGTGGCCTTGATCAGTGGGGCAGAAAGCTGCGCGGCTATGAGGGCGGCCACGGCATCGGAGGTATAATCCCAGTTGTGCTTTAGGCCCCAGTCATCTTTCAAGAGGGCCTGATAGGGCAGAAGGATATCCAGGCTGCTATTGCCCTGAGGGGGGCGGATAACAGATGTGAGTGTGGCACCGGTTCCGTCTGCCAGGAAGTAGGCATACTGCTCCATGGCCAGTATCGCCATCCAGTGAGCCCCCTCCTGGCTGAGCTGGCAGGAAGAGTAGATCTGTCGCACCAGATCGGCCATCGGGCCGCCCCCCGGGACCACCAGAAAGCGGTAGCCTTCTTCTCCCAGGGCCAACAGAGAGCGGACCAGCTCCCGGGAACAAGGCATAAGACTTCCCCCCATCTTCAGCACATAAAAAGGCATGACTGCTTAGAGTGGCTTTCCAGTATTTCAGGCTCATTGTGAGCAGCATCATTCTTGATCTTCAATATTTCCAATTCAAAAATAATAATCTACTATCCCACAATTCTGCCTATCCTCTCCAATGCCTGAGCGATTCGGCTCTGAGATGCGGCATAGGAGAGCCGGACATAATTCTTCCCGTCCGGCCCGAAGGCAGAGCCTGGTGTTGCAGCGATGAGGGCCTCTTTGAGCAGCCGATCGGTGAAGGCATCCCCCCCACCCAGATGGGAGACATCGGGGAAGACATAGAAGGCTCCCCCGGGAATGCTGCAGGGTATGCCCAGCTCTCGCAGCCCCGAGACCAGCATATCCCGCCGGGCCCTGAACTCTGCTACCATAGCCGTCACCTCATCCTGAGGCCCCTGGAGTGCCGCCACCCCCGCCCTCTGCACAAAGGTGGTGGCCTGGGATACGGAGTGAGAGAGCAGCCTGTTGACCCACATCATGGTCTCCTTGGGGCCGGCCAGGTAGCCGAGCCGCCATCCGGTCATGGCATAGCTCTTGGAAAAACCATTGATGGTGACAGTCCTTTCCGCCATTCCCTCCAATGAGCCTATGCTGATATGCTGGTGATCGTATATTATCTTCTCATAGATCTCATCGGAGATGACGAAGAGGTTGTGATCCACCGCCAGATCTCTGATCTCCTTTAGGACCATACGATCGAAGACGGAGCCGGTGGGATTTGAGGGAGAATTGACTATTATCAGCCTGGTCCTGGAATTAATATTCTCCTCCAGATCCCCTGGCTGGAAGTTCTCATCCACCCGTCCCCAGGATACCTTGCCGCCGGCAAAGGCCACACATGGCTCATAGCTGACCCAGGATGGGCCGATAAGGACGCACTCATCGCCCTCCTGCATTATCGCCTGAATGGCGGCGAAAACCGCCATCTTGGCACCAGGAGTGACAAAGACATCATCTGCCGTGAGGCGGAGAGAATTTTCCTTAACCAGCTTCTCGGCTATATGCCGCCGCAGCTCGGGAATGCCCCCAGTAGGAGCATAATGGGTCTCGCCCATGCGGATAGAATTGCAGCCTGCCTCCACAATATATTTGGGCGTATCAAAATCCGGTTCGCCAACCGACATATCTATAATATCCTGGCCAGCGGCAGCCAACTTCTTAGCCATGGCCGAGATCTTCAATGTAGTTGATTCCTGAATGGAGGCCATCCGCGCCGAGACCATTGCTATTCTCCTCCCAGCCTCTGCAGGAGCTTGACCGCCGCCTCCACTGCTCTCTTGGCATAGTCCACCCGCTTGTGGGCGTCCGGACGGGACATCTTGGGTCCGGTTATGCCCAAAGTCACAGGCTTTTCAAACTCCAGAGAGAGATCCATCAGCTTTCGGGCTGCCTGGGAGACCACTACCTCATCATGAGCCGTCTCTCCCTGAATGACGCAACCGATGGTCACCACAGCGTCGATGTCCTCGCGACGGAGAAGCTTCTTTGCCGCCAGAGGCATATCGTAGACGCCTGGAACATAAACAATGCCTGCAACCTCTGCTCCCAGGAACTGGGCATGCTCCCTGCCCAATAGCTCCATCTGATATGTGATGTCCCTATTGAACTCCGAGACGATGAAACCAAGTCTTGCCATAAGCTCCAAACCCCGTAAGAGTAGGCAACTTCCTTCCTTGCCAGACTAATAAACCCATCGATCTCAAGAGCGAGATATGGGATTCAATCCGACGATCAAAAGCCATTTATCCTCGGCAATTATCAGAATTTGAGATGCTCTATGAATCTGATTTATCTTAACGGAAAGTTTGTTCCAGAGGAACAGGCTACAGTCTCCGTCTTCGACCACGGATTTCTCTATGGAGATGGCGTCTTTGAGGGGATCAGAGCCTACGATGGAAGGGTCTTCCGGCTTGAGGACCATGTCAAAAGGCTCTTCGACTCGGCCCAGGCCATCATGCTCAACATCCCTCTCACTGAGGATGAGATGTGCCAGGCCATTCTGGAGACCTTGAGGAAGAACAACCTGCGTGATGCTTATATCCGGCCAATAGTCAGTCGCGGCTACGGCGACCTGGGCCTCGATCCCAATAAATGCCCCAAACCCTCGGTCATCATCATTGCCGTGGAGTGGGGGGCGATGTACGGAGACCTCTACGAGGTCGGCCTTACCGCGGTCAGCGTCTCTGTGCGGAGAAACTCCCCGGACAGCCTGCCGCCCAACATCAAGAGCCTCAACTATCTGAACAACATCCTGGCAAAGATCGAGGCCAATATCAAGGGAGGCAATGAGGCCATCATCCTCGACTCCAGAGGGCTGGTCTCTGAGGGGAGCGGAGACAACATCTTTGTGATCAAGGATGGACAGATCTCAACGCCGCATACCATCAACAACCTCAAGGGCATAACCAGAGCTGCGGTCATGGATCTGGCGGAGATCAGGGGCAATCCTATACAGGAGAAGGAGCTGGGCCTCTTCGATCTCTACACTGCGGATGAGGTCTTCGTCACCGGAACTGCGGCGGAGGTTGCGCCGGTTACCAAGGTGGACGGAAGAGTTATCGGCACGGGCAAGCCAGGACCTATCACCAAAGAGCTCATGGCCGCTTTCAAGGAGCTGGCCATGACCACGGGAACAGCCATATTTTAAGTGAAAAGATGAAGGCGGTTGGGGGAAAGAGGGCATTTCTCTTCCTTCTGCCCCCTTTCTGCCCCCATTTCTGATCCTCCAGGTTTGGGTATCTCTCGCATTTTCCAGACAAATCATTATCTTTCTGCTAGATCCCTAATAAGCTGGATATAGATTCTTCTCTTTCTCGGCCCATCCAATTCCATAAACAATACCCTCTGCCATGTTCCCAGAGCCAATCTGCCTTTCTCCACGGGAATTACAACGCTGCTGCCCAGCAATGCCGCCCGGAGATGGGCATGGGCATTGCCGTCTCCCCGGTCATGCCCATAGCCGGTGCCCCGGGGCACTATTTTCTCCATTAGCTCTAATATATCATTGAGCAAGGCATCATCAGCCTCGTTAATTATCAGCGCAGTGGTGGTATGAAGGGAATACACCAGACAGATGCCATTTGCTATGCCGCTCTCCTGGACATGCCGCTCAACACCGGCAGTGATATCGACAATCTCACTCTGATTTGCGGTTTCAATCTCCATCATAATCAACACCCGGATTTGATGCTACGTTTATAATGCATTGGCAGATATAAGAGCCATCTCTCGTGAGATGCTCAGGGGAATTTCCAAGGGAGGGTCCGGGCTTTTTAATTCCTCAGAGGGGATGGATGATTTAGAGAAGCTTTTTCCGGATCCATGGGCAGATGCGGCCTCGGGCTCTATTCAGGAATTATCATGAAATAAGATTATGATAATATTTTATATTTATCTATTGCAGATTAATTTCACTATTATTAGTTTATATTTTAAGGAGAACAATTTAATATCAAAAGCCCATAGAACGGAGGCGGAGGGAAATTGCACTATGCAAGATGCCAAAAAGCAAACCATAGATGCTCTGATAATCAGAGATACAACCGCTAATCCGGCTCCACTAGGCCTTTTAGGCTTCGGATTGACCACCGTGCTGCTGAACATCCACAACGCAGGATATTACGAGCTGAATTCCATGATACTGGCCATGGGAATATTTTACGGCGGCCTGGCCCAGATCATTGCCGGGATAATGGAGTGGAAGAAGAACAATACCTTCGGGACAACGGCCTTCACCTCCTACGGCCTCTTCTGGCTCACACTGGTTGGCCTTCTATTCTTGCCCAAGCTGGGGCTTGCCGATGCCACCTCCAAGACTGCATTTGCCGCTTACTTCTTTATGTGGGGGCTCTTCACCTTCTTCATGTTCCTGGGCACGCTTCGGATCAACCGCGCTCTGCAGTTCGTATTCCTCTCACTGACCATCCTGTTCTTCCTCTTGGCGGCGAGGGATTATCTGGGAAGTGCGGCCATAGGAACCCTGGCGGGATATGAGGGGATCATCTGTGGGCTTTCCGCCGTTTACGCTGCCCTGGCCCAGGTCTTAAATGAGGTCTACAAAAAGGTTGTAGCGCCGCTGGGGCCGATGCAATAAGATATAAGAGTGGCTTTGTCCTCTCTTTTAGGCTTCTGTTGGCGGCATAAGGCCGATGCAGAAGCCTGTAAACCAATCTATTGAGGAGTTGAAATAAAAGGAGTTTTCTGACCTTTTTTCTCGGCATCTTTGAGAGATGTCGCAGTCATCGTTATCTACCGGATATCTGTGATAACCGTGATACAATACCCTCAGAGATTTCCATTTTTCAGTTCCTGATTACGCTGCATCCCATTTCCTTCTCTTTTTCCTTCTTATCATTGGGCTTGGTGATGAAGTAGGTATAGCCCTTCAGGGTGCGGTTAAGCTGAGCCTCAATCTGCTCCAGCTCTTTCTTGGGGATGGACAGGTGCTTGTCCACGCAGCGGTCCATGATCTCCCAGATGTAGTCCTTGGTCTCGTAGTTGAAGAAGTCCAGGAGCTTTCTGCAGGTGTCCCCCTCCACCTTCTGGCAGATGTACCAGTCGGCTCCGTCGGACATGACATGAACCTCATGGGCGCAGCCAAGAAGGTTATGAAAGTCGCCCAATGTGTCCTGATAAGCGCCCAAAAGAAAGATGCCCAGGTAGTAGTCCTCATTCTCCAGCAGGGTATGCATATCCAGGTACTCCAGCCCCTCGCTGTCTCCGGCATAGCGCTTGATCTCCCCGTCCGAGTCGCAGGTGATGTCCACGATCCTGCCCCTCTCAGAGGGCATCTCGTTCAAGCGGTGCAGAGGAATGGTGGGAAAGATCTGCTCCACACCCCACATGTCCGGCACGGACTGAAAAAGGGAGAAGTTGCCGATGTACTTCTGGCTGACCAGCTTCTTCAGCTCCTGAAACTCCTCCGACTCATCCTCCGCCTGCTTGGCCAGAAATGCCGCCTTCCTGCAGACCATCCAGAAGAGTGTCTCGCCCTTGGCCCTCTCCTCCAGGCCGATGTTGCCCAGGTTGAAGGAGTCGTAGAGCTCATCCCGGTACTGCAGTGCATCGTGATAGTGCTCCTTGTAGTTGTCCAGGTTGATCTCCTTGAAGGCGCTGCACAGGTCATCGATCTGTATGGGGTCCTCCTCTTTGGGGGAGCGCAGAAAAGAGTTCTTGTCGTTCTTTCGACCTATGGTCTTGAAGATGAGCATGCTGTGGTAGGCGGCTATGGCCCTGCCGCTCTCAGAGACTATGGTGGGGCAGGGCACATCCTCATCATCGCAGATCTTCTGAATGGTATAGACCACATCATTGGCATACTCGCGCAGGGTGTAGTTGGCGCTGGAGGGAGTGGCGGTGTTGGAGCCGTTGTAGTCTACGGACAGCCCCCCCCCTACATTGAGGTACTCGATGTCGCACATCTTGCGAGCCTTGGCATAGATCCTTGCCGCCTCGTTCATGGCATTCTTGATGGTGCGGATGTCGGTGATCTGGGAGCCAATGTGAAAGTGAATCATCTTCAGGCTCTCCTTAAGGCCCCTCTCCTCCAGAATCCTCAACAGCTCCAGGGCTTCGCCGGTGGCCAGGCCGAACTTGGCCGCCTCACCGCCCGATTCCACCCACCGGCCCGAGCCGCGGGAGAAGAGCTTGATCCTCATTCCTAGCCGGGGGGCAATTCCCATCTGGCCGGCATACTTGAGGATGTCGAAGATCTCCTCGAAGAGGTCCACCACAATCACAATATTGTTCACATTATGGATGCTCAGGGCCAGGCGCAGATAGTCCTCATCCTTGTAGCCGTTGCAGATGAGCAGCGCCTCTCGTGGCAGGCCCAGGGAGAGGGCGGCGAGAAGCTCCGCCTTTGTTCCCACCTCCAGGCCTATGCCGTATTTGGCCCCATATTTTATGATATATTCGATGACCTCTTTTCTCTGATTGACCTTCATGGGAAAGATGGGCTGATAGGTGCCCTGGTAGGAGAACTCTTTAATGGATGCCAAAAAAGCTCCGGTGATCTCATCTATCCTGTTTTCCAGGATCTGGGGAAAGCGCAAGAGGACGGGAAACTCCAGGTCTTTGGACTTCTCAATCTCCTCTATCAGATCCATGACATCCACAGAAGAAGACGGTTCTTTGCCCGGCATGATGACGATATCGCCCTTATCATTGACCGAAAAATAGCCGTTTCCCCATTTCTCTATGCCGTATAGCTCCAAAGAGTCTTCAGCCTTCCACATGAAAGTCAGCCTTTCCTATGAAGCCGGGCCTCTTGCCCGTCTCTCTTTATGTATGATATTCTCAACCATATTCAGTCCCTCTCACATCCGCCTGGAAATTAAAATCTCCATAGACGGATATAAAGATCCATCACCGCTAAATCTCTCTGCAGATTATCGCATCGAACCTTGCTAAAGAGAGCATTTTGGTATATAAAGCTTCATGCTCCTCCAATAGCCAGCTCAAGAGAGGGAATGGACAAGCTTAAAACATATCCCTGCCCAGAGTTAAAGCGAAAAACTGGGGGATAAAATGGATCACGGTCAGGGCCATGATTATGTCTGCAGCGGCGGGAATGCCAGGACGACCATACCCATGAGGCCGAGAGGCGTGGCCGAGCTGGTGGAGGACATGAGCAAAATGGGCTTTCAGGGAGGACAGCTCGGAGCATCTCTCCAGATCTGGAAGCGGATGATGGAGGAGGATGTAACGGTCTTCCTGGGCCTGGCCGGGGCCATGGTCCCGGCGGGGCTATCCGAGTTCATCGCTTACCTCATCCGGGAGAGGAAGATCGACTGCCTGGTGAGCACGGGAGCCAATCTCTTCCACGATTTATGCGAGGGGCTGGGAATTGTTCACTACCAGGGCAGCGCCTGCGCCGATGATGCCTACCTCAACCAGTGCAAGATCGACCGGATCTATGATGTGTTCGTATCCGAGATCGGGCTGCATAAAGGCGACATTTACATATCCGATTTTGTGAAGAATCTGAACCTTTCCCAGCATTATACCTCGCGGGAGCTGATGTACCTGGTGGGAGAGAGTCTGCCGGAGACGACCATACTGGGGGCGGCTCACAAAGCCAATGTGCCCATATTCGTTCCGGCCATAGGGGACAGCTCCTGGGGCATAGGCATGGTCATGGCCATGCGCGAGGGGTATTCCATCATCATCGACGGCATCCGGGATGTGGATGAGATCACCCAGATAGTGGAGAGGTCGGCCAAGACCGGGGTCATTTACATCGGGGGAGGCGTGCCCAAGAATTTCATCCAGCAGACAGAGGTGGTGGCGGAGCTGGCGGGCCAATACTCCGGCGGGCACAGCTATGCCATCCAATATACAGCAGACTCCCCCCACTGGGGCGGTCTGTCCGGCTGCACCTTCGAGGAGGCGATCTCCTGGGGCAAGGTGAAAAAGGAGGCGAGCAAGGTCCAGGTCTTCTCCGATGCCACCATCACTGTGCCCCTGGTGGTGCAGGCCCTGCGGGAATCGGGCATCAAGAGGAAGAGCATTCCCGTATTCGAGTGGAGGGAAGAGGGGCTCAAGCTGGAATATAAAAAATGCTGAGATAGAAGCATAAAAGCAGCTTTAAAAGATATAACGGGCCAAGATAATGGCCCTCTTCCCGCCTTTTTATATCAACTTTCTCGATTTCCAATTAATTATCCGAACATGGCCCCCATGCCCGCTTCCGCCGCCTCTGCCTCCTCCCGGAAGGCATGGAGCAGCTTCTCCCCATCTTCGCCCTTCAGCTCCTTGGCTGCCGTCTCCGCCAGCAGCTTTGCCGCCTCCGCCGCCAGCTCATCCTTGGCCTTGATATATAGGCACATTCCCTCTTTGTCCAGACCCATGGCCTTGCACTCCCGGACCGTCGGCCCCAGCCGCTTCCAGAACTCCTCATCCAGCATCTTCTGCATCTCTTTGCTGCCATCCATGGGATAAGTGTAAACCAGTTCCATTCTCTTGCATCTCCTATTGCGATCTTTATATCCTACAAATTCTGCAATGCCTTCTTGAGCATCTCCGTGCACTGGTCCATGAGCGCCGCAGCCTGCTCGATATCTTCTGCCGCCCTGGGGCTCACTGCAGCCACCTGAGCCGCCCTCTCCCGGAAGGAGACGCTGTGGCTGTTGTTGTGCTCAATCCAGTGCTCCAGAAGATGCTCTACCTCATGTGCCGTCAGTTCGTGCTTGGATAAATCATGGCTGTGCATTGCTAACCACTCCTAATAGCTCCTCTTGACCATGTAATCGGCCAGCTGGACCAATGTCGTCCTGGCCCTGGACAGGGGCAGAACCTCTAAAGCACTCTTGCCCTTCTCCACCATCTCCTCAGCCCTGGAGCGGGCATACTCGATCGATCCGCTCCTATCCAGGGCGGCTATGGACTTTTCGATCTGCTCGGGATTGGCATTCCTCTCTCCAAAGACGGGAACCTCCACACCGTTGGCAAAGGCATGAATCATGATCAGCGTCTTCTTGGCCTCCGCCAGGTCTCCCCCCTGCCTCTTTCCCGAGACGGCCTCTGGCGTTACTAAGTCTATCACATCATCCTGGAGCTGAAAGCCCATGCCCGTCATCCTGCCGAACTGATCCATGGCGGAGACGACCTCTGGCGAAGCCCCGGCAAGAAGGGCTCCCATGCCCGCCGCTGCGCCGTAGAGGACCCCGGTCTTCTTCTCAATCATCTCCATGTACTCCGCCTCAGAGACCCGCTCTCTGGACTCGAACTCCATGTCCAGCCACTGCCCCTCGCAGATGGCGGTGCAGGTGCAAGAGAGCATATTCATGGCTCCCAGAAGCAGCTCGGGCCTGGTTTGGGTCAGTCCCAGCACCTGAAAGGCCTTGGAGTAGAGGGTGTCACCGGCCAGAATGGCTCCCGACTGGCCCCAGAGCTTATGCACCGACGGCCTGCCCCTTCTCACATCGGCATTGTCCATGATGTCATCATGGATGAGAGTGAAGTTATGGATCAGCTCAATTGAAACCGCTGCTGGAGCTAACATTGCCGGATCGCCCCCCGCCGCCTCCCCTGCTAAAAGCAGCATGGAAGGCCGCAGCCTCTTTCCCCCCGCATCCACCAGATGCCGGCTGGCCTGATAGAGCGGGCGGGGATGCTCCAGGGGCACCAGCTTTTCTATGGCCTGCGTTACCCTCAGTGCCCGGCTCTTCAGCTCAGCCTCTAGCTCTCCCTCCATCTTCTTCATCTCTGCCTCACCTCTATTAGTCTATTAAAAGCTCCTGACCGTTTCTCACCAGATGAATATTGGATCCCAGGGAATAGCCCGTCTCCTCGGCCATCATCAGATAGCTGCCATGGGAGATCAGGTTTCCGTGGCTGGGTATGACATGCTCCGGCTGGATCATGCGGAGTAGCTCCCAGTGGTCCTCCCGGCAGGCATGGCCGGATACATGGACATTATCGTAAATCCTGCCACCCTTCATCTTGAGCTTGGTCACAACTGTATGCCGGTTGGACTCATTGAGCGGCTGGGGGATGATTCCAGCCGAGAATATGACCCGGTCACCGGAATCAACATTGTAATCTGTCTCCCCGTTGGCCACCCGGCTTAGTATAGCTCCCGGCTCGCCCTGGTGCCCGGTCATGATGGGAAGATACTTGTCCTTGCCCTCGCTCATGATCCTCTTCAAGGCCTTATCCACCGACTTGCGTCTTCCAAAGACTGCCACCTCGTTCTGCTGGGCATAACCCGTGCGAACCGCCGTGCCCCAGTACTTCTCCATGGAACGTCCCAGGAGGATGGGTTTGCGACCCATCTTATGGGCTGCCTCGATTATGGCCCGGATGCGGGCGATATGGGAGGAGAAGGTGGTGACCATGACCCCGGCCCGGGACTCCTCTGTGCCTATGAGCACATCCCATACCAGGTCCTTGGCTATCTTCTCCGAGGGCGTCTTTCCGGAGATAGCGGCATTGGTGGTCTCGGTGATCAGGGCCAATACCCCCTGCTTGCCCAGGGCTCGCAGCCGGGCGAAGTCTGGAGGCTCCCCCAAAGTCGGAGACCGGTCGATCTTGAAATCGTTGGCATAGACGATTATGCCCTTGGGGGTATGGATGGCGGCGAAGACGCAGTCCACAATGCTGTGCTGCACCCGGATGAACTCCAGCTCAATATCCTCGGTTACAGCAAAGCGCTCTCCCGGATTCATAACATTGAGGGGATTTTTCACCCCGAAGATCTTCTCCGACTTGATCTCCTGGTTGATCAGATCTGCGGTGAATGGAGAAGCAATGATGGGGGCATGATACTTATGAGCCAGCTTGGAGATGGCTCCGATGTGATCCAGGTGGCCGTGGGTGCAGGCTATGGCCCTGACCTTTCCGTCCACGTTTTCCATGATGCTGTCGTCAGGTATGGCCCCCATATTGATCAGGTCCTGGGCGTGAAGCGACTCCACATCGGTGTCCTCATGAATCTGAACCCGATCCAGGCGTATGCCCATATCCATTACCACAATATCTTTTCCTATCCTTATCGCCGTCATATTGCGGCCTATCTCATTGTAGCCGCCCACAGCGATTATAGCAATATCTTTCATCTCGACAACTCTCTATAAATTGAAAATTTATTCATATCAAAGCCCCTGGCCTCCAGCCACTCTCTGGTCCTTCCTAGAACCACGAGAGGCGCCAGGCCAAGCCGCGTTAAGTCTTCCGATCCAGTGAGAAACATAGCCGTCCTCAAAGCCCGGATGTAGGAGCGCACAATCCGAACCACTCCATCTTTGCCTTCTGTAGCGGGGCGGAGGAAGGGAAGAGAGGCTCCCGCCAGGCCGGCTCCCAGAGCCAGGCTTCTGGCCACATCAAGGCCGCTCCTGACCCCTCCCGAGGAGATGACATAAGCTCCCGCTGATCGGCACTCTACTATGCTTGCCGGTGTGGGAATGCCCCAGTCCTCCATCAGCCGTCCCATCTCTTCCAGGTCCCGGTCTTCCGTCTCTGCCGCTCGAAAGGCCTCTACTCCCGCCCAGGAGAGCCCTCCTGTGCCGGAGACATCTATCATCTTCACCCCGGCGGATACCAGATCACAGGCCACCTCCCTGCTAATGCCCGCTCCGGTCTCCTTGACCATTATGGGCACCGGACCTTTCGCCGCGGACTTGATTGCATCCAAGACCCCCGCTCCATCCCTGTCTCCCTCCGGTTGTATGCTCTCCTGCAGGAAGTTGAGATGTATAGCAACGGCATCGGCATCGATCATTTCCGCCAGCTTCTCCAGTATCTCCGGGCCGCTTCTCTTGAGCTGCACCGCTCCGATGTTGCCTATAACCGGAACATCAGGAGCAGCATCTCTCACCACAGAGAAGGTCTCTTCCAGAGCTCTATCTTCCAGGGCCGCTCTCTGCGATCCCACGCCGATAGCTATGCTCATCTCCGAGGCAGCCTGGCCAAGGCGCAGGTTTATCTCCTTGGTGGCGGGATGGCCCCCGGTCATGGCACAGATCATGAGCGGCGCAGCAAGCTCCTTTCCCAGGAAGCGGCAGGATGTGTCTATATCTGCTTCATCTATCTCCGGCAGGGCTCTATGAAGAAGCACTATATCCTCAAAAGGCCGGCCTGTTGTCTCCACCTTCTGGTTCAGGCAGATTCTGATGTGGTCGAGCTTGCGGCTGGATGTGCTCATTTCGACCTCAAGATTCTGGTTCCCACTCTCTCTCCTTTCAAGGCCCGGGTGATATTTCCTTTCTTTCCGGCATGGAATATCACCGACTCCGTGCCCCGGTCGGCCAGCTCCAGCAGCTCCAAGAGCTTGCCTCTCATTCCACCGGTCACATCCACCCCGGCGCTGGTTCCGATCTCTTTGTCAAACCTCACGAGATCGTCCCTTTTGATCTCTGTCAGAGGGCGACCGGAGACCAGAACACCATCCACATTGCTGCCCACAGCCACAGTCTCGGATTGGAGCTTGCCGGCCAGATATGCTACCAGCTGATCCCCCGAGATTATTGATGCACCCATTGAGGCATCCATGGCCACATCGCCATGCAAAACCGGCATTATCCCCTCGGCAATCATCTTTTTTATCGGATCCAGGAAGAAGCCCTCAATTCTGCCCTGACGGAGCACGGCTGCTGAGAGTGGATGGACCGGCAGGCACTCGACGCCAGCCCGGCCTAAGGACTCCACCACCATCTCACAGAGCCTGGCTACGGATAGATGAGTTATCCGCAGTCCCTCCGGGCTGAAATTCTGGGGCAGGCCGTATCTCTTGGCTGGAATATGGCCGAATGATCCTGCCCCATGAATCAGCACCAGGTCTTCCGGGCGGGTGGCTATCTCGGCGGCAATTCGGTCGATCTCTTCTGGACGGGCGGAAAGCTCCCGGTTCTTGTCGGTCAATATGCTTCCCCCGATCTTGAGGATCCTGGTCATGCCTCCCTCTCCAGGCGAACCCCTTCCTGTCCCGTCTTTGTGGCGAAAGGCCTTCCTCCCGCCTGCCTGATAGCCGTCATCAGAGGCTCCTTTCCTGCCGGTCCGGGAATGGCGATCATGCAGCCCCCGCCGCCCGCTCCGGTGATCTTGGCTCCCATTGCCCCGCCAGCGCCGCGGCTGGCGTAGACCAGTTCACATAGCTCCCGGGATCCCACTCCGATCGCCTCCAGCAGGCCGTGGTTTATGTTCATAAGCTCCCCTAATTCTGCTTTATTCTGATCCGCCATCAGTGGCTGGGCCCGGTCGGATATGGAGCCTATAGCCTGAAATATGCCATCGATCAGCTCGGGATATCTTTTCTTCAGCTTCTGAACCTTCTCCACCTCAGACCTGGTGCTATGGGGCACTCCGGTATATCCAACCACCAGCTCCAGAGGAGGAAGGTTACAGGGAGAGATCTCTCTTGAGATCCTGAGATGGCCTCCGTATGTGGCCAGAGCAGTGTCCGTAGGGCTGGCCAGGCCATCCTGGACCTCTCTCTCCAGCCGAAAGGAGAGGTCTGCGATCTTTTTTAATGACAGGCTGCTGCCCTGGTGACGGCTGATGGCCATCACCGCTGATACAACGATTGCCGCAGACGATCCCAGGCCGGCTGACGCAGGCAGCGAAGACTTTATCCTGACCTCTATATCATGAGCATCGAATTCCTGGAGCACAGCGGAGATATAACGAACCGCATGAGCGGCCTGGGAAGAGAAGAGCTGGCCGGACTGCAAATCGATGGAAAAGCCCTTGAGCATGAGGTCCTCTGTGGTTATCACAATCCCACCGGGCCGGTCCTGCACCGAGACCGATGCCCTGAGATCAATTGCCCCGCCCAGGGCAGCAGCCCCGGAGACGACGGCATGCTCTCCGAAAAGTATTATCTTGCCGGGAGCCGATGCCGTGGTCAATGGATGGCCTCCTTCAGGAGAAGACAACCGCCCCGTACCCGACCACCTGATGGCGGTCGCCGCTCACATCCCCGCTGGTGGCATAGGCCAGAAGTCTGCCGGCTTTGGCTCCCAGGCCGGAGGCCGCAGTGATTGTGGCCGCTATGGGACCATAGCCGCAGGCGGTGGCATCGTAGCGGCGAACTCTGCTGTAAAGTTCTGGCACATCCATATTCAAAATGGCTTCCAGAAGCTTAGCATCTACCGATCTTGCCCTCTCCTGAGGCTCATAATGAGTAAAATCGCTGCTGGCAATGATAATGCATCGGCGGCCGATTCTCTTTGCCGCACCGGCTATCTCCCGGCCCACCTCCGAAGCAGTCTCTTCATCCTGCAGTCCCATGCATATGGGAAGGATCTTGAAGCCTGAAAACCGCCTCTGGAGAAAGGGCAATTGAACCTCAATGGAATGCTCGTAGAGATGGGCAGTCTCATCATGATCTATGATGCTGCCAGCCAGGGCGTCGGCCATCTCTCCATCTGTTTCGACAACGCCCAGGGGTGTCATCCATGAGTCCCGGGATAGGGCTACAGGAGAGCCGATGCCGTGGTGATTAGGCCCAATTATCACAAACGTTTCCGCTTTAGGCAGGCAAGAAAAAACCGCGGCCGCCACATGCCCTGAATAAATATACCCGGCATGGGGAACCACTGCTCCCAGAACGGCAATCTCGCTTTCCGGGTGCAGCATGCCGTCCAGCTGATGCTCCAGCTCCGCTCCACTGCCTGGATAGAACTGACCGGCAACAGCTGCAGGCCGCATGGATCTAAAACTCCATCTCGAAGTCGGAGATAGTGTACTTGAACCTGTCCTCTTCGCCCCTCTCCCGCATGACCTGGCGGGCCAGGAGCCAGTAGATGAGGGTCAGAGCCTTTCTGCCTTTGTTGTTGGTGGGTATGACCAGGTCCACATTGGAGGTCATGTTGTTGGTATCGCAGAGGGCGATCACCGGTATGCCCACATCCACCGCCTCATTGACCGCCTGGGCATCGCCGCTGGGATCGGTGGCAATGAGCACATCGGGCTCAATGAATCCCCGGAAGGCGGGATTGGTCAGGGTGTTGGGCACAAAGCGACCTACGTTGGCCCCTGCCCCTATGGACTTGGCCAGCATGGTGGCCGGTCTCTGGCCATACTGTCTGGCCGATACCACCAGAATATTCGCCGGATCATATTTGGCCAGGAACTTGGCTGCCAGTCGGATGCGCTTGTCTGTTGATTGTACATCCAGAACGTATAGCCCATCTGTTCTAACCCGGTAAATATAGGGCATCATGTCATTTGTCTTAGCTTGAGTACCTATATGCACGCCAGCGGCAAGATACTCGTCGATCGGTATGAGAGTCTCATACTCTCCGGATACCGTCATTACCTCATCTTCTTCCAACTAATTCACCTACCTAAATAGCGATCGCGTTTTACGGTTATGGGAATTACACCCAGTCTCATCTCTTCTAGCGCTATTTCGAGAGGGTCGGTATTAATGGTATCGATCAACACTGGAGCGCCCATGAAGATCTGCAAAGCCCGTGCTCCTATTATGCGTGCACGTTCATATCTGGTATATTTATCGCCCTTCAAATAGCCACCTCAAAAGGAAGAGTATGATGGGGTTGCTGAGATTCGAACTCAGGTCACAGCGTCCCGAACGCTGTAGGATGGACCAGGCTACCCTACAACCCCCTCTACTGGTACCGCCTCAGCGTATCCACTATCTCCACATGGGAGAGAAGCATGCGCCTGCAGCAGTATTTGTCTATTCCCAGGTCGTCCAGGACCTTGCCGGGAGGCTCGGTCTTGATGCGCTCCCGGTATTCCTCCCAGACATGGGATATCACTTTGCCACAGGAATAGCACCTGACTGGAATCAAAGCAACTTCACCTGTAGGACTTCTGGTACTTAGACCTGGCACCAGGTCCGCCGAACTTCTTTTTCTCCTTCTGGCGGTGATCGCTGACCAGGAGATTTCTATCGTACTCGGAGAATGCCTCTTTCAGGCCGGTGTCACCGGTCCACTCTACAATGCCCTTGGCTATGGCGGTGCGAACGGCATCGGTCTGGCCCATGGTGCCGCCGCCTGAGACAACGACATCGATGTTCACCGATTTGATCATCTCTCCGGCGATCTCCACCGGTTCTTGAATCTTGAGTCGGGACAGGCGGGGCTCGTAGATATCCAGTGGTACCTTATTGATGCGCACGACGCCTTTTCCATCCTTTAGCGTGGCCCTTGCAGTTGCTGTCTTCTTTTTGCCCGAGGTATTAATGATCTTCATAGCAAATCCTTCAGAAGTTTGCCCCGAGTCTTCGGCTCAAGGCCCCTAGCTCGATATATCGGTTATTGCTTTCGGTTCTCATCTTGGCCGCATCCGGCTGCTCCAGAGGCATTCCCTTCAGCTCTCTGGGCACACCCACGTATATCCTCAGCCGGGAGAATGCGTCTCTTCCCCGCCTCATCTTGTAGGGAAGCATGCCCCGCACGGTCCTCTTGAGGATCATCTCCGGTCGGCGGGGGAAGTAAGGGCCTTTCTCTTTATGGCCGCGGGCTCTGGTATGTCCGTAATCCTCAAAAATGAAATCCTTGCTGCCGGTTATGAGAGCTTTCTCCGCATTGACGATCTTGACCTCTTCTCCGGCCAGGAGGCTCTTGGCAGCGACGCTGGCCAGGCGGCCCAAGACCAATCCAGTTGCATCTACTATCATTGCCATTCACCTCAAAATCTTTATGCCCGATCCCTTGGGGTGCTCGGTCATCAGCTTTTCAATCATCAGGCATTGGCCGCCGGCGGCCATGATCTTGGACCTGGCCTGGCTGCTGAAATTAAGAGCGGCTACGGTAACGCTGTGACCGATATTTCCGCTGGCTAAAACCTTTCCCGCCACCAGAACGGTATCATTGGACTGGGTATGGCGGTTGATCTTGCTGAGGTTGATAGCAGCATAGCTTCTGTTGGGCTTTTCCAGCCTCCGGGCGACGTCCCTCCAGAGGGGTGCACCGCTCTCGCGCGAGGCCGCCTTTAAATTGCCGATAAGACGGACTATCCTTGGATTTGTCTTTTCAAATGCCATTTGAATCCTCCGCATGGCCCCTATCGGGCCGACTCACGCGCTGGTGATGCGCGCGTTCGAACCAAGACGGTTCATGCGCCCAGGGCATGGATATCCCTGTGCGGAATATGTAGATCGATAGTCCACCAGTATATAAGGGTTTTCCAAATGGTCGGCCTCATATAGCATGAACCTGGAAAGACTGATTGGAGGCAGAGCAATTCAATTTACCGGAAGCTGGGTCCGGCAATGAAGGTATCTGTTGATGAGATGCTCTCAATTAATTATTAATGGAAGATCTAAGACAATTTTATCTTGAAGTATATGATAGACCTCCCCCTCTTCGCCTGCATCGCCCTCGGCTTTCTCCTTGGCATCATAAGCGGCCTCACGCCAGGCCTGCATCTAAACAACTTTGCAGCCATGCTCCTGGCCATATCACCCCAGCTCATGGGCCACGGCCTCTCCCCCTTCCATATGGCCGGCATCATCCTCGCCGCCAGCATCTCCCAGACCTTCTTTGATGCCATTCCCGCCATCTTCCTGGGCGCTCCCGACTCGGAGGTAGCCCTCACCGTCCTGCCCGGCCAGAGGCTGATGCTGGAGGGTCGGGGCATAGAGGCGGTCCGGCTCTCCGCTCTGGGTAGCTCCGGAGCGGTGCTATTTGCTCTGGTCATGATCATTCCCCTGTCCTGGGCCGCCTCCAACTACTATGATTATCTTACAAAATATATGGGAGTCCTGCTGCTGGCTATCGCCCTGATGATGATAAAGTCGGAGATGGGGCCTCAGATCGAGGGACAGGGCTCTTTGGTTCATTACAAATACAAGGCTCTGGCCGGCATGCTCTTCCTCACCTCCGGCCTCTTAGGGATATTCGCCTTCCAGCGGGAGGGGCTCATAGAATCGCCCTTAGCTTTGCAGGCACAGGTGCTTCTGCCGCTTTTGTCCGGCATCTTCGGGGCCTCATCCCTGCTCTATAGCCTCTCCACCGGCACAGAGATCCCGGAGCAGAAGGAGAGTCGCATAAAGCTGAAGCCGGGTCCTCTGGCCCTGGCCCTCTTCTCCGGCAGCCTGGGAGGATCGGTGGTGGCCTGGATCCCCGGCGTCTCGCCCTCTGTCGCCGCCATCACCGCCCGCCTGGGACGGCCCTCCAGCCCGGAGGAGTTCCTGGTCTCCAACGCCGGAGTGAACACCGCCAATGCCCTCTTCTCTTTGGTGGCCCTTTATGTCATTGACAGGCCCAGAAGCGGCGCTGCCGCTGCCATAAAGGAGCTTATGGCCCTGGATCAGAGCGCACTGGTGCAGATGGTGATAATAGCCGTGCTGGTGGCGGCAGCCTCCTATCTGGCCTGCCTGGCAGCAGCCCGCCCGGCAGGACGGGCTGTATCCCGCATCAATTATCGGCTGCTCTGTCTGGGAGTGCTGGCCTTTCTGGCGGCCATGTGCTACGCCTTCACCGGGCTCTTCGGGCTTTTCATCTTCTTCCTCTCGACAGTTGTAGGACTGATTGCTCCCATGGCCGGCATTCATCGCACTCACGCCATGGGAGTTCTGATGCTGCCGCTGATTGTGAGGTATATTTAAAATTTAAATAATTCTATCTCCGAAAAATTAAAGGTAAGAGATGCATAAGGTCCATTATGTGGCCTGGA
>CALMJN010000483.1 GCA_937864385.1 uncultured Methanosarcinales archaeon
GCCTCTCCTCCGGCTTTCTGGTGATCAGGCTCACGATTAGGGTCACAATCAGGGCCAGTGGCAATGCCACCAGAATGGGGTCCACCACCGGCCAGGGCATCTGCTCTATGAGCAGGTCCCGCCCCAGCAGCATCTTGGATATGCCCAATGGAACCGCCTCCGCCTTATGAACGAAAAGATACCAGAAGACGGTAACCAGAGTTCCGGTGAGAAGTCCGGATATGGCTCCCGCCTTGGTGGTTCCCTTCCAGTACAGCCCGAATGTGTACATGGGAAGGAAGGCAGAGGCACACAGACCGAAGAATATGGCTGTGCCCCGAGCGATGATGTTCTCCGGCAGGATATATCCCAGGATCACGGCGATGATCACAGCTACGATTATGCCTATCCTGGTAATAAACACCGATTGGCTTCCCTTCTTTCCGGTCAGCGTCTCATAGAAATCCCGCCCGATGGCGCTCCCCTGGGTGTGGAACTGGGAGCTGGATGTGGACATAGCCGCCGCCAGAAGGGTGAGCATGAAGAGATAGACGAACCACTCCGGGGTGGCGGCATTGATGTAAAGGGGAATTATGCTGTCCGCATTTCCATTGGCCATACTTATGGATATATTTCCCTGATTCTGCAGGAAGAAGACATTGGAGAGTGCTCCCACGGTGAAGGCCACTCCGGTCATCATCAATATGAATATGCCCCCGATGAGGACGCCCCGGTTGATCTCACGATTGGAGCGCACGGTCATGAACCGCACTGCTAGCTGGGGCATGGCCACAGCTCCTATTCCCACCCCAAGGACGATGGTGGAGATCATGGTCCAGGACCATGGGCTGCCCCAGGCGGGCATTGCCGTCCAGCCCAGGTGTCCCTGGGCGGCAAGGGTTGCCGGCACCATATGGGCCATGTTGGTGAGAGCCTGATGAGCGGGGACGATGCCCCCCAGATGAGAGTAGGTCATGATCAGCAGAAACAGCATACCTACAAACATGATCGTGCCCTGCATGGCGTCGGTGTACATGACCGCTCGCAGGCCCCCCCATATGACATATCCGGCTATGATTACCGAATAGATGAAAAGGGCCAGGTCGAAGTCTATGGCCAGGGTGGTCTCAATGAACCTCGCCGCACCGATCAAGACCACCGAGGCATAGAGGGGCATTCCCACGAATATCAGCAGTCCGCTGGCCCATTGGATAAAGCGGCTGTCGAACCTGCGACCCAGAAGCTCGGGGAAGGTCATGGCTTGGAGGTTGTGGCCCATCTTGCGGGCCCGCTTGCCATAGACGACGAAGGCTATGAATATGCCCACGAAGATGTTGAAGAACGTCAGCCATAACAGGCCCATGCCGAAGAGACCGGCGATGCCTCCGAATCCCACAATTGCCGAGGTGCTGATGAATGTGGCACCATAGCTCATGGCCATGATATAGGGATGTATCTTTCTGCCTGCCACCAGGTAGCCCTCGGAGTCCTTGGTCGTCTTCCAGCCTCTATAGCCCAGATACAGTGTGACCAGCAGATAGGCTAAAATGACGACATAGAGCATCCAATTAACTTCAGCCATTTATATCACAGCCCCAGCTCTTTCTCTTGCATCTCTTCCTCGCTATCTTCCCAGGCAGCCGTCTCTCTGATCTCCACAGCCTCAAGCTCGCCCTCCCGGTTCCAATTTATTAAACCATAAATCAGACAGAGTAGTGCGCTTAATATGCAGAGAAGGTAGACGCCCCAAATCCAAGGATCATCAATGCCCAGCACAGTTTACCACCAGTTGCCATCATTTCCTTTGCATTATATCGCCACAAGACTGCGGCAATAACATGATGCGTGGTAGCATATAGCACAATTGCAAGTTATAAGGGTGTCGGTCAGCAATATATATTAAGATTGATTCAATTTGCTCATCTTTCTATTGTAAATTATTCCGGTTCCTTTCCTTTTTTTGCACATTTAGCTCCTCTGAATAGATTGATAGATACTGGTTTCGCCAATAAAGTGCTTGATCAGAGCAGGCTATGCTATGTCGAAAACAGATATCAAATTCTATCCTTGAATGTGAAAGCCCGCCCGGTGGAGAGCAGATAAATTAATAAGCGGTCCGGTTGCAAGGCAGCCTGAGATGTGGGTCATAGAATACAGAGAACTGATCAGGATTTTAACCATCAGCGATCTCAAGATCAAGTATCAGAGCTCTGTACTTGGCTTTGCCTGGTCCCTGCTCAATCCCCTTCTCTTGATGCTGGTGCTTTACTTTGTATTCAGCAGAGCTTTCACCACCACTCAAGATAACTTTGCCCTTTACCTGCTCATAGGGATAGTTACCTGGCGCTTTTTAAATAACGGCACATCTTCCTCTATCAGATCCATAGTAGGAAGGGCAAGCCTGGTGACCAAGGTATTCATTCCCAGACAGGTGCTGGTGCTCTCTACCGTTCTATCCAGCTTCATCAGCTCCTTGCTTGAATTCCTGGTGCTCTTCGCCCTGTTGATAGTCTTCGGAGTGGATCTCTCCTTTAATTTGCTGCTCTTTCCCTTCGTTACTGCCGTGTACTTTGTTATGGTATACGGGTTGAGCCTGGCCCTGGCCTCGCTTTATGTTTACTATCGGGACCTGGACCAGATGTGGGAGGTCCTGCTCCAGCTGGGATTCTTCCTCTCCCCGGTGGTCTATCCCATAACCGCAGTCCCGGAGGAGTACCTGAAGCTTTATATGCTCAATCCGGTCACAGTGGTGATGCAGACCAACCGGGAGATTCTGCTGTATGCTCAAACGGCTCCGGCAAGCAGCCTGCTATTCATAGCCCTGACCGCTGTGCTCATCCTGGCGGCAGGATCGGCCATATTCAATCGGCTGGAAAGAAGATTTGCGGAGGAGCTGTGATGCACAGCCGCCAGGAGAGCCGGATCGAGAGATCAGAGGTAGAACCTAACGGCTTCGCTATTACCGTAGATGGCGTCTCCAAGAAGTTCCGCATGCCAAAGGAAAAGAAGCTCACAATATTTGATAACCTGGTCGGCCTTTTGCGGGGCGGATCTTATGCCTATGAGGATTTTCTGGCTCTGCAGGATGTGAGCTTCTCCGTCCAGCGAGGAGAGACATTTGGAGTCATAGGCCCCAACGGCTGCGGCAAGAGCACCCTGCTCAAGGTCCTGGCCGGTGTGCTTTATCCGGACTGCGGCAGCTTCAGGGTCAGTGGCAGAATAGCTCCCTTCCTGGAACTGGGAGTGGGATTTCAGGAGGAATTGACGGCCAGGGATAATGTCTATCTCTACGGGGCCATCATGGGTCTGACCAAAAAGGACATAGACCGGCGCTATGAGGCCATAATGGGCTTCGCCGAGCTGAAGCGCTTTGAGAATATGAAGCTGATAAACTTCTCCTCGGGAATGTATGTTCGCCTGGCCTTCGCCACTGCCATTCAGACCGATCCGGATGTCCTTTTAGTGGATGAGGTGCTATCCGTGGGCGATGAAGCCTTCCAGCAGAAGTGCAGCCAGAAGATTGACCAGATCAGGAGTTCAGGCAAGACCATTCTTTTGGTATCCCATGACCTGGAGATGGTCGAGGAGCTTTGCGAGAGATGTCTATTGATGAACGGCGGCAAGATCGTATTCTTAGGGGACACAAAGAGCGCTCTCGATATGTATAAGAGGATGAGAGGCAAATAGAATCGATTTGGAGAATGATTATTGGCAGATTAGATCAAACAGAAGAGCGGTGAAGTCCTATTGTTCAAACAACAACAGAGGATAAACATAAAATTTTATTTATATCTCATGCCGTGGGCGTATGCGGCTCGGAGCAGGCGCTTTATGTTCTGCTCAAGGGACTGGATAAAGAGAGATACGAGCCCATTGTAGCCGTTCCCTCCCAGGGACCGCTAAGGCAGAGGCTGTCTGAGACGGGGATCAAGACATTAGTCTCCCCAGTTATGATCTGGATGCCCCTAAAGCAGATGCCATTCTTGCGGTTTATGGCAAAATACTATATCCTATTGCCCGGGAGGATTTTTAAGATTGCCCATCTGATAAGAAAAGAAAAGGTGGATCTGGTATTCTCCAATGAGCTGCTGCTCCTGGAAGGAGGGATTGCAGCCAGGCTGATGAGACTGCCGCATATCTATCATGTGCACAATGCTTTTTTCAGCACCTACTTTCGGACCTATCTGCCCGTGGGATTGATCAAATGGCTGACGCTCAAATTGGCGGACAGGATGATCTTTGTATCCCAAAAACAGATGAAGGAGCTTTTCAACAATCAGGCACAAGGGAATAAATTCAAGGTGGCCACTCAGGGATTTGACGCTCAATATTTCCTTCCAGATGAAGAGAGGGATATCGCCTGGAGGCGCAAGACGGGCATATCTGAGAGCTCGCCCCTGGTGGTGCTTATTGCAGCCTCGGCAAGAAATAAAGGCCAGGAAGAGTTCCTTCGGGCTGCCAGCATCGTTAAAGAATCGATGCCTATTGCACAGTTCGCCATAATTGGAGGCGGCGATAAAAGGTATTTAAAAGAGCTAAAGGATCTGGCTTTGGGGCTTGGATTGGAGGGCAATGTCTTTTTTGTTGATTTTATGGAAGATATCGCTCCGGTTTATGGCTCATTGGATGTCCTCGTCTGCGCCTCCCTTAAGGAGACCTTCGGGCGTACCATTGTGGAGGCCATGCTGGCAGGCAAGCCGGTGGTATCCACACGATGCGGCGGTCCGGAGGAAATAGTGATCGATGGCGTTACAGGTTTTCTGGTTCCCGTAAAGGCTCCCCAGGAGCTGGCCAGGGCGATCTTGAAGATACTGGAAGACAGGGATCTGGCGCAGCAAATGGGACGGGAAGGCAGAAAGCGCGCAGAGAGCTGCTATTCCATGCAGTCTTATGCCCACCAAATTCAGGAAATCATCGATGAGTGTATTTCCGAGCACAGGACTAAAAGGCAGCTCCAGTAGCAGGTCCATTCCGTCGGGATGGATGGAATAGAGCATTCGTGGGGAAAAAAGTTTAAAATATAAAAGTTAAAAAGTTATTTGATTTTTTCCTCCACCATCTC
>CALMJN010000484.1 GCA_937864385.1 uncultured Methanosarcinales archaeon
GGCCCTGTCCATGAGAGGGTAGGGGAAAAAAGATTTGGCCTCCCGGAGGGAAATAGCCATAGTCATTATCGGATTCGAGAACGATTGAGATTGCTGATATGATGAAGTGCGATGTGCTGGTGATAGGAGCCGGTCCGGGAGGCTCCATGGCGGCCAAGACCGCAGCGGAGGCGGGACTTGATGTCTTGCTGATAGAAAAGCGCCAGGAGATTGGCGAGCCCATAAGATGTGCCGAGGGGATCAGCCTCAGATCCAAGCTGCAGGAGCTGGTAGATCCCGATCCCGCCTGGATATCCTCGGAGATAGAAGGAGCCAGGCTCTATTCCCCTGATGGCGTCATGATCTCCTCTCAGGGCAGCGGCGGCGGTGGCTATGTCCTGGATAGAAAGGAATTCGATCGGGGCATGGCCTTGAGGGCGGCAGAATGCGGCGCAGAGGTATTGGTCAAGGCCCGAGCTGTCGGTCTCTGCAGATCAGAGGGCAACGTTGTAGTATCCGCTTTCTGCCGGGGCGAGCCTGCCAAGATCGAGGCCCATTTGGTCATAGGGGCGGACGGCATCGAGTCCAAGACTGCACAGTGGGCGGGAATGGACAGCAGGCTATCCCTGCAGGATATAATGGTCTGCGCCCAGTTTCTGGTCTCGGACCCAGAGCTCGATCCCAATTACTGCGAGTTCTTCTTCGGCAACGATCTGGCGCCGGGCGGCTATATTTGGATCTTTCCCAAGGGCCGAGGCCTGGCCAATGTGGGCATAGGTCTGCAGGGCTCCCGATCCAGGCCGGGCCTGCCGCTGCGGCTCCTGGAGAGCTTTCTGGAGAGAAGGATGCCCCAGGCCAGGGTTCTCCAGATGGTATCGGGAGGAATTCCCACCTCCGGGACCATGAAGAGCATAGCCTCGGATGGAGTAATGCTGGTGGGAGACGCGGCCCATCAATCCGATCCTCTTACGGGAGGTGGCATAATAACTTCCATGAGGGCGGGGGTCATGGCTGGTAAGGTAGCGGCAAATGCC
>CALMJN010000485.1 GCA_937864385.1 uncultured Methanosarcinales archaeon
CAGAGTGGAATACGATCCATTAACCAGGAGTGGAACTGTAGAGTCCCGAATGTTTCGGGACTCTACACTCACAGAAAAGCACCACAAACCCGATATACCCCCCCGCCCTAGCTCCACCCCGAAAGGCGAATGAAAATGCTGATAGGAATTGATGTTGGCGGCACCACCACCGACGCCGTGATCGTGGACGGCAATCGGGTGGTCAAGACCGCTTATGTGCCTACTGATCACGATAACCTCTTGAAGTGCCTGCTGGGAGCACTCGACGAGCTGGTGGCGGGCGTGGACACGGCCAAAGTAGAGCGGGTGGTCCTCTCCACCACCCTCATCACCAATATGATCGCCGAGGGCAAGACCGACCCTGTGGCCCTGGTGCTCATACCGGGGCCGGGAACCAATCCCAAAGACTACAACCTGGGGGAGAGCATCATCCTGGACGGTGCGGTAGACTTCCGGGGCAAGGAGATCGATCCCCTGCGGGAAAATCAGATCAAGGAGGCTGCCTCCCAAATCAGGGAGAAGGGACTCTCCCGGGTGGCCGTGGTGGGCAAGTTCTGCCAGAGAAACCACTCCCACGAACTGAAGGCAGGAGAGATCCTGGCCGCCGGCCTTCCGGGGGCCCATATCGAGCTCGGCCATAAGGTATCCGGCCAGCTCAACTTCCCCCGCCGGGCCGCCACCACCATGCTCACCGCCGCCACCAAGGACAAATACCAGAAATTTGCCGCAGATGTGGCTTCAGCTTTGGCGGAGCGCAAAATCAAGGCCCCCGTCTACATCCTCAAGGCGGACGGCGGCACCCTGCCCCTGGACCGGTCGGTGGGAATGCCCGTGGAGACCATCTTCTCCGGGCCGGCGGCCAGCATCATGGGCGTCCTGGCATTGACCGAGCCGGGCCAGACCAGCGTGGTTGTGGACATCGGCGGCACCACCACCGACCTGGCTTTGATTTTATCCGGCCAGCCCCTCCTCTCCTCCAAAGGGGCGCGGGTGGACTCGCTTCTGACCCACGTGCGGGCCTTTGCGGTCAAGTCCGTGGCCATAGGCGGGGACAGCGCCGTTGCTTTCAATGGCAGCAGCCTGACCGTGGGGCCTCACAGAGACGGCCCGCCCATGTGCCTGGGTGGTGGCATGCCCACACCCACCGATGCCCTGCGGGTCCTGGGCCTCTCCAGCATCGGCGACGGGGCCAAGGCGGAGCAGGCCATGCAGATCCTGGGCAAGGGCTTAGGCTGCAGCGCTGCAGAGGCGGCCCAGAAGACCGTCGATGCCGTGGTGGAAAGAATGGTCTCAGAGATAGAAGAGATGTTCCGGGAGTGGGAGTCAGAGCCCGCCTACCGCATCTGGGAGATCATGAGCAAAGAAAAGCTCTCCGCCCAGAATGTGGTCGGCGTGGGGGGAGGCTCTCCCCCTCTGGTGCCCCTGGTGGCAAAGCGGCTCGGCGCTGCCGCAGTGGTGCCGGAGCATGCCCCTGTGGCCAATGCCATCGGCGCCGCAGTGGCCCGGCCCACCCTCACCCTGAACCTGCATATCGACACGGAGAAGGGAGAGTACGATGTGGCCGAGGAGGGGCTGACGGGAAGGGTCTCCGACAGAAAGATGTCATCGGAAGAGGCGGAAAAGCTGGCCAGGCGGCTCTTATCCGAGCGTGCGGAGCGGCTGGGCATTGGGGAGTACTCCGGCGAGGCCGAGGTGACTTACAGCGAGGTGTTCAATATGATTCGAGGCTGGTCTACTGTAGGCAGGCTTTTTGACCTGCGATTGGAGATACTGGCCGGGCTTCTGCCCGCATGGAGGAGGGGATAGAGATGGCCGCCAAAAAGCAAGGCAAGACGGGGCTGATATTCTTCCCCGCCTTCG
Organism: uncultured Methanosarcinales archaeon; assembly: GCA_937864385.1. Lineage (GTDB taxonomy): Archaea > Halobacteriota > Methanosarcinia > Methanotrichales > Methanotrichaceae > Methanothrix. Next base: position 1,861 of record CALMJN010000485.1, read on the forward strand.
ACTGGGCCATATCCCCCACCCATCCGGAGCGGGAGGAGCGGCTGCTCTACACCCGGGACCAGATCTTCGAGGAGGGACTGATGGACCTGCCCCAGATCGAGGAGTACAAGCCCCGCCTGGCGGACAAAAAGGACGTGGCACGGGTCCACTTCTGCGTCCCCGACGTGGAGAGCCAGACCACCGAGGCCCACCTCATCGCCGCCGGCAGCACCCTGACCCTGGCCGATGCCCTGGAGAAGGGCGAGATCAAAAACGGCTTCGCCCTGGTCCGGCCTCCCGGCCACCACAGCATGCGCGTGGTGCACGGCAACCGGGGCTTCTGCAATATCAACAATATGGCAATAATGGTGGAGTACCTGAGGAGCAAGTACGGCCATAAGAGGATCGCAGTAATCGACACCGATGTACATCATGGCGACGGCACCCAAGAGATCTTCTGGCACGATCCCGATGTGCTCTGCATCTCCTTCCACCAGGACGGCCACACCCTCTACCCCGGCTCGGGATTTGTGAACGAGATGGGCGGGCCGCAAGCTCTAGCCCGCACCCTCAATGTACCTCTCCCCCCCGGCACCACCGACGAGGGAATCCACTACGTCCTGGACAACCTGATCCTGCCCATTCTGGACGAGTTCAAGCCCGACCTGGTTCTCAACTCCGCCGGCCAGGACAACCACTACACCGATCCGCTGGCCAACATGCGCTTCTCCGCCAACGGCTACGCCCGGCTCAATGAGAAGCTTGCCCCTGATCTATGCGTCCTGGAGGGCGGCTACGCCGTGGAGACCGCTCTGCCCTATGTCAACACCGGCATCATCCAGGCCATGGCCGGGCTGGACTACAGCCACGTCCGGGAGCCCGACTATGTGCCCGGCCGCTTCGTCCAGTCCTCGGAGATGAAGCATGAGATAGAGCACACCGTATCCCAGGTGCAGAAGATCTGGGAGCAGAGGGACGATATGGTGGAGGAGGCGCTGGAAAGTCTGGGAGACTTCTACCGCCGCAAGAGGCGCATCTTCTACGACACGGACATGATCAACGAGAACCAGGAGGAGTCCGTCCGCCTCTGCCCGGATTGCGCCGGTTATATGACCATCCTGACCTCGGCCCAGAGGGGCTATGGCATCCTGAACAGCGCCTTCTGTGTCTCCATCCCCCGGGGCGCTTGCCCCTCCTGCCGGGAGGACGCCGCCGAGGAGTATGCCGAGCACCTGGACGACAAGAGGGTGGGCTATGTGCTGATGCAGGACAAAGACCGGGATCGCTTCAAGTTCTACAACAACGGGACCAGGACGGAGAAGGGATACTGAAGCAGGCGCGAAGCGGAAAGGCTGCCTTTTCGCCTTCCGCCGCCCTAGCGGCCTTCGATTTTTTGCCCCTTCTCAGGGGATTGAGCAGGCCTTCCTATTCCATATTCCATCCGGTTGACGACTACGGAATCCGCCAGCCGGCTGAATAGCCTCTGCCTGTCTTTCCTGAAGTACAGCCACCCCAAAAGACAGTCCAGAGGCAGCAGAAATGCCTTTCCAAAAGCCTCCACTGCCGCATCCCTGAACCGGATGCACTCGCCCACCGGGCCGGTGACCACGATATTGAGGAGCATCTTGCCCAGGGACTGCCCTCTATATCCATCCAGCGCCGTCCAGTAGACGAAGAGCAGCAATGCCAGCAGCGCCATCCCCTCCGGGCGGAAGGCGCTTATCTCCCCTGCCGTCAGGATCCTCTGCCAGAGGATGCTCATGAGCAGGACGTCTATCAGCCAGGCCCAGAATCGATCATCCCAGCTCGCCAGCCTCATCTCATCCATTGCCGCCACCACCCCGCATACATTCAACCATCTTCGCCCATCATTCCCCTAAAAAAGGAAGATATAGCCCCTCAGGCCTTTTGCCTGCGCCGATACATGTATCCGCCTGCTGCCGCTATTATGGCCAGGACGGCCAGAGCCGGCCAAAGCAGGGACCGGGCGGCGGGCTTGACCGTCACCGGGATCTTCATGCTCTCCGAGATCACAGTGTCGCCATAGATATCGGTGTACTTGATCTCGCTATTGATTCCATACTCCTTGGCCGTGGCATCGGAATCCACATCGATCCGGAAGAGCACCGCCTTCTCCTCCCCCGGCTCCATGCTCCCTATGAAGGCCTGATCATCGGTGGAGGAGAAGGGCTTGAATATGGACAGCCTAGCCACCGCATCCCGGATGGGCTCCTCTCCGATGTTCCTGTAAGTGGCAGATACCTCCTGCTTCTTGGATCCGGCAGAGAGGCTGGCCGAGGCATTGAGTATCTCGAAGTCCGCCTGGCGCTTGACTATCAGGCTTATGGGCACGCTCTGATTGGCCTTCTGATAGATATAAGACTCCCGATAGTTGACCAGATTATTTGCTCCTCCTTCGGACAGAAGCTTGGTGGCATAGACCCGCACATTGTCCTGATAGTCATAGGACAGATTCAGCCGAAGGGAATACTCCCCCGCCGGTGCATGCTCGCCGATCTTCACTGTGAACTTGAGGGGCTGCTCGGTCTTGTCTCCCGACTTGAGGGACTCGACCACCTGGTCTCCCGACTTGACCTCGATCTCCCCGCTCTCAGAGATGAGAGTGGCAGTTATCCCCAGAGCAGTGGGCTTGGAGTACTCTTTTTGCAGCTCTGAAGCCGCCAGGGCGTATTCCTTTGGGTTCTGAGGTGACTGGTCCTCTTTGAAGCCCAGAATCCGCCCGTAGTTGGTCAGATCCAGATAAAGGGTGACTGTATCTCCCCGCTCGAACTCGTCCGTCCCGGAGACGCTGGCAGAGATATCCGGGCTGCCGTACATGGTATAATAATTGTCTCCACCCAGCTCATAGGGTATGTAGGTTTTCTGGGCATCGGCTGTAGCCAGAAGGGTCAGCATAAGAGCCAGGGCTAGGGCATACTTAACTTCCATTGCTTCTTCTCCATAATTGGTTGTTCATAAGCGCAATTGCCTTTTTAAGGTCCTGCTTTGCATTCTCAAATACTTCACGCTGGACCTCCATGCGTATGGCCAGGACCACGAATACGGTGAATGTGGTGACCAGAGCCAAAACCACGGACATCACCGTCACCACCCCGAAGTTGCTGATGATATTAAAAGGCGAGGCGATGAGTGCTCCAAAGCCGAATGTGACCGTCATTCCCGATGCCACCAGGGCCGAGCCGATGCGGTTGGCGGTGATCTTCATCGCCTCGTAGGGATTGCCGACATTCTCCAGCTCCTCATAGAAGCGCTCCATCATCAATATGGCATACTCCGATCCCACGCCCAAAACCAGAGCGCCCAGAGTGGCGGTGAGGGGAGTGTACTTCAGACCGCCATATAGCATCACCAGCCCCATCCATCCGATCACCACCAGCATGGGCAGAACAGGCAGCAAGGCCTTGATCAGGTCCCGGTAGATGATGAGGAGCAGTATAAAGATCATCAGCAGGCCCAGCAGGGACATCTCCACCCTTCCCGAGGTCAGGGCAGCCATGACCGTGGTCATGAGCACCGGCTGGCCGGTGATCCGGACGGAGATGCCCGGAGGGGGACTGTTCCAGGCCAGGTCACGCTCATAGGATTCGACCAGCCTCTTCATACCCTCCGTGCCCAGATTGGTCTGGGCATCGCCGATATTCACATCGATGACCGCCAGGTTGTGCCCGGCGAGGTAGGCACTGGTTATGGAGGAGGGCAGGGATGCTATGCTCTCCCTTATCCTGGCCCTGTCCTGAGGCAGCTCACCCCCATTGGCCGCCTTGATGTAAGTGGCTATGCTGGCTGCCCCTTCCGTCCGGTCCTCCCTTGATCTGAGCAGATAGCTGCCGAAATCATCCATCCATTTCAGGTTCTCCGGATCGGTGATGTCATCTGCCTGGACCAGGAACTTTATCGAGTCCGTTCCTCCGAAGACATCCTTCATGTGCCTCAGATCTATGAGGGGGGAGAGGTCCTGGGGAATGTAATTCTTGGAGTCGGTCTCTATGGGCACCATGGTATCGGCATAGTTTCCCGCCAGGGCCAGCAGCAGTGCCAGAGCCAAGACCGGCTTCCAT
>CALMJN010000486.1 GCA_937864385.1 uncultured Methanosarcinales archaeon
ATACTTGACATAACCGGGGATATCTGGTACAATACCGCTAGAAAGTGAGGATAACATGCGACCAGAAAATTTTGAAAAGTTTATTCAAGACTTGCGCAACCTGCGCAAGGAATATCAAGAAAAGTACGATGCATTCTGCAAGCGTGGTCCAAGTAACGAGTATGAATCCGGTTTAGACCGGGCGTATGATGATATTGTATACGACCTCGATAAACTGTTCGAGGACTGGCAGATTTCCCCCTAGGAATTTCCTGCTATAATTTCCGCCAACAATTCCCCCGGGAGATTAGGAGAAGATGGCCGTCCCGCAGCCTCAAGATCGTGGCTTTGACCGCCCATGCCATAGCCGGGGACAAAGAGAAATGCCTGCAGGCGGGAATGGACGACTATCTTTGCAAGCCCATTGACCTGGATGATCTCAGGGCGGCTGTAGAGAAGGCTTTTGTCAAGTGAGGTACCTGTCCTCAGGCCAGTATGGAGAGATTAGGAATAGATCTGTTCTCTCTTTTTAGGGGATGGAGTGAAAGGCTAATAAATCCATAGGCCGATTATGTAGGGTGAAGAAAGCGCTGCCCCTGGTCTTTACCCTGTCCCGGATCGAGAACCTCATGCATCAGATGAGCTTCGATCCGGTTAAGATGAGAGGAAAGATCATCACCAATACCACCAGAGTTGATAAGAAACACCTGCAGGAGGCTCTGGCCATCTTCTTCGATGCCATCTCCGCCGGCCTCGCCGTGTCGCCCCTGATCAGGATTGAGGAGGAGGAGGGGGGCATGATATTGAAGACCGCCTGCAGTCTGACCATCTGCGGCGTGATGCTGAAAAATGGCATTCCTGTGCGCCCCAAGGGGGGCGGACTGATAGAGGTGGTGGAGCGCAAACCGACCAGGTTCACAGATATGCTCATGTACTGGGCCACGACCATCGATCCCATAGACCTGCTCACCGCCCAGGGAATGACCGACATAGTGGGGATGATGCGCACTGGTAACGGTCGGATACTGGGCAACCTCCAGGAGGCCCCCTTCCCGGCCAGGGATAAAATTGAGGAGCTGCTGGAGCAGCTTTCAGCAGTCGATTTTGCCGGCATATTGGAGCTCGGCGATCCCAATATGGATGTACTGGGAGTTTCCGTGGAGAGGGACCATGTGGGCATCGCCCTGGTGGGGGGGACGAATCTGGTGGCCGCGGCCCAGGAGGCAGGTATTCCTGTCGAGCACCAGTCCATCAGCGACCTGACCGAGGCCACCCTCATGAAGCATATCGATGAGCTGATCTGAAAATGACCTTTGGTCAAAGACCAGCCCAAGAGCAGCAGCCAAGCCTCAACCGATTCAAATATATGTCCGGCCAGAGAGAAAAGACAGTGATGGCTGAGAAGGTAAGTTGCCAAGCCATGAGGGACAGGAGAATAGAGTTGATTATAGTTGCAGCCTTGCTCTGCCCGGCCCTGGCAGGCCTGTCCGGGGCCACACTGGACGCCGCCTCAGCGGAATTCATGTCCAGCATAGGCCGTGCCGAATTCCAGGCCAACAACTCCAGCCGGGATTTAATCGCTTTCGCAGGCCGGGATGAGCTGATCAGTTCTCCCCAGAACCTGACCCCAGGTGGAGGATATTATTCCACCAATCCCATCCTCATGGGCCAGGGCTCCGGCAGCCGGACCGAGATCTCCAATGCCGATTCAGCCACGTCCATGAGCCACGAGATTGCAGCAGCCAGAGAGGTATCCAGGGAGGCAGAATACCTGGTCCAGTCATCCGGAGTTAAGGGCCCGATGGGAAAAAGCGGCTTTACCACCACCCAGATGAGGATAGATGAGACGGTGACCGACGCCAGGGTGAACCTGGGGGTGCTGGTGGGAGAGAGCGGGAAGGCTGGAGCGGGCAGCAGAAGCCTCGATCCCCGGCATAGCGCCTGGAGGGATCCCGCCATTGAGGTCGATGAGGAGTATATCGGCACATTCAATATCTCCAAGAACTTAACTTATAATAGCAGCTATTCCGTCACCCGGAACAGAGATGGCTGGCTGAACTGTTGCGGAGATGATCAGATCATCAGCCTCTCTGCCCCTGGGCTGGTCAGCGCGGATGATGTCTTCAATTGCTATCGCTGAAGGCTTATAGTCATCTTCCGGGTGAGATTTGTCTCTCCCAGACCGGGATCGTTTGTATTATTGAGGATTTCGAACAACGATGCATTAGCAATCTTTATGGATGACTTTGTTAATATTTTCGCTTTAAACACTGAGCATTCCATCAATTTTTTACCTATTTCTGCTGTATTTATCCCATTTTTCACTTTTATTCTGCATTTTCTTCATAGCTGCCGCTAGGCAGCTTTTCTGTTAACTATGCCGAGCAGGTTGAATAAGTTGTAACCGATAGCATTGAACGTCATTTTAACGGCGGCTCTTCCAACTGTTGTAACCATGACATGCCCCGATTTGAAGACTATTTTTATCACACTGAAGCATCTTTCCACGAGAGATCGTTTGCTGCTGATTCTCTTGTTTCGCAATTCATCAAAAACGCTAAGCTGATGCCCCCTTGATGCTCTTTTCATCGATGCATCGTAGCCCTTTGTTTTGGCGCCATGGTAGCCCTTATCACCATATCGGACCTCTCCCTCATTCGCTAAATCTACCTGGCTATCATGTACATTTGCGGCGGTTGTCTCAACTTTCCAGATGAAGTTATTCTCGACATCTGTTTTTATATGTCCCTTGTATCCAAAATGAGATTTGTTTCCTTTCTTTGCCCATGCCCCATCCTTGCTTCTTCTGGTCTTAGCTTCCCCGCCTCTCGGGACATCACTCTTGGCATGACCTGGATCGGATGTTATAAAAGTAGCATCTTGGATGACGCCTTTCTTTACATCATATCCTTTGGCCTTGAGTTGATTAACGAACTCCTCCCAGATAAATTCAAGCATACCGTTTTCTTTCAATCTTTCGCGAAACAGCCATATCGTTGAATAATCAGGGATGACTTCTGTTGTCCCTAAGAAGACCCTAAAAGAGAATCTATCTGCAACCTGAAGCTCTAGCTGAGGATCGGATAGACCATACAATTGCTGGAGGATGAGATGTTTAATCATTATAATAATGCTAATATTAGGACGACCGCCTCTTTCACTCTTGTTTTTGTATAGCTTATGTTCTATCGACAAAAACGCATTCCAGTCAACAAGTGAGGCTAAGGCAGACAGCTTATCACCACGCGGTAGAACCTTGTCATTATATTCTTGCAAGACAGAAAAATCTATTAGCGTCCTCATAAGCTATATTATAGTATTAATAGTATATAAACTTTACCATTAATTTGGTTATTCAAAATCCTCTATTCTTGGCAGCCTTTTCGGGAAGCGGCATCGGGCTGAGACTGCCGCTCGAGGATCTTGGAAAGAAAGGGCGCTGAAAGCAAGAGGGCTATCTAGAAAGGCAAAAATAAAGTGGATGCCGGAACCTTCGGGGGCAGTTCCGGCCCTACTACCGTCCATCCGGCAATTCTCCCGCCTTGAATCAGACTTTCAGAAGCTTCTACATGCCTAGACCTATGGGCACCAGCACCTGGTCGATGACATAAACCATGCCGTTGTCATACCTCTGCGAGGCCAAGACCGTTGCCCCGCCCACCAGGCTGGAGTTGATGTCCACCGGCAGGGATGCTCCGTACATGGTCTTGACCGAATTGGACTCGGTCATATTGAGCAGTACCGCCGCATCCACCACATGGTAGGAGAGAAGGCCGAGCATTCCTCCTTCCTTTTCCCCGATGGCATCAACTGCCTCTTTGGCCGCCTCGAAGGCGGCATCGCTGGGGGCAAAGACGGTATAGGGCCCGGAGGTCAGGCCGCCGATTCCCATCAGCCCCTGGCCGCTCAATGTCTCTTCCAGCCCGGAAGAGGTTAGAGCCTCGGCAAACTTCTCCGCCCCCAGATCCTTAGCCGCCTGGGCGGCGCCGAGGCTGCCTTGGCTCTCCGGCAGAAGCAGTCGATCTATTACATAGATGGTGCCGCTATCGTACTGCAAAGAAGAGGTGACATTGGCTCCATCCACCTTCATAGCCGGGGCGTGCTCCAGGGTGATATTCTCTCCCTGCATGCTTCCAGCCTCAGAGATCTCGGAGATGTTCTCAAAGCCGTCTGCATTCCATATGATATGACGGTAGAGGAGCGCCTTCAGCTCAGAGGGGCTCTCCTGGAGGGATTCGAGGTCGTATCCCGAGGCAGACGCGGCCGCAAATGCCTCATCGCTGGGGGCAAAGACGACAAAGGAGCCCTCTCCCATCAACAGCACTCCCTGGTTGTCCAGGATACCGGCCAGGCCGGCGCTTTCTAATGCTGCCGAAAAGTTGCTCAGGCCCAGCTCTTCTGCCGCCTGAGAGAGGCTCTTGGCCCCGCCATCTTCCTGGGCCTGGCAGAGGCCTGAACCGAGCAATACCGCCAGGAAGAGCATTCCTGGAATTATCATAATTCTCTTAAGCTTCAATACAACCACCACTCTAACCACTGTTTTTTCGATGGTCTATCTTTGGCCGCCTGGAAAGATAAATTTATTGGCGCAATTGATGACAGAGAACTATAGGGAGATGCATCCACGGATCATTTCCTTGCCCGCCCATGAAAAGTCGTTTATTATTGACCATTTGCGATAACTATAACTACAATTGCCGTAGTTGCCTTCCCTCCAGAAGTGAGGCTTTAAAGTGAAATGGCATTCTGTCTCCACCCGGGAGGTTTTATCCGGTCTGAAATCGGGAGAGGAGGGGCTCTCCGCCGATGATGCGGCTTCCAGGCTCAATGAATACGGGCCCAATCAGCTGCAAAGCCCATCTAAACCCTCTGCAGTGCGCATTTTTTTGGGTAAATTCAAGGACTATATGGTCCTGGTGCTCGTCTTTGCTGCCCTGATCTCCTATATTGCCGGAGAGAGCACCAATGCCTACGTCATCCTGGGAATAGTGGTCCTGGTCGCCATCATCGGATTCGTCCAGGAGTACAAGGCGGAGAGGGCTATGGAGGCTCTTAGGGAGATGGTGGCACCGGAGGCAGATGTTTTAAGGGACGGCAAAATGAGCACCATTCCTGCCTCAGAGCTGGTTCCGGGAGACCTGATCTACCTGGAGGCGGGGGACCGGGTGCCTGCCGATGGCAGGATACTGGAGGAGACGGCTCTCGAGGTCATCGAGGCCTCCCTGACCGGAGAGTCCCTGCCGGTTAAGAAAGGCGGGGATCTTCTGCCGGAAGATGTGGCTTTGGCGGAGAAGAAGAACATGGTCTTCATGGGGACCATAGTCTCCTACGGCAATTGCAGAGCCATAGTCACTGCTACCGGCCTGGCCACGGAGCTGGGAAAGATCTCCGGAATGATCCGGCACAGCCCGGCACCGCCTCCTCTCAAGATCAAGCTGGAGCAGCTGGCCAAGAGGCAGGCCATACTGGTCTTCGCCATATCCATAGTCGTCTTCATCTTGGATGCCAGCCGCGGCTCGCCCTTAATGGACTCCCTCATCACTGCCATAGCCCTGGCTGTGGCTGGAGTGCCTGAAGCCCTGCCTTTCATAGTCACCCTGGCTCTGGCCTTCGGAACCCAGGCCATGGCTCGAAAGAATGCCATCATCCGGAGGCTTCCTGCCGTGGAGACGCTGGGCTCGACCACGGTGATCTGCACGGACAAGACCGGGACCCTGACCACGGGGGAGATGACCCTCCGGGAGATCCAGACTCATCGCAAGGTCGATGTGGAGGGCTCCGGCTACACCCCAACAGGCTCTTTCCTGGAAAAAGGAGAGAAAATCGACCCCCAGTCCGAGGATCTGGCAGGGCTGCTGCAGATTGGGGCGCTGTGCAACAATGCCGATATAGAGCAGGCTAACGGCGGCTGGCGCATAGTGGGAGATCCCACCGAGGGAGCAATGATAGTGGCGGCCAAGAAGGCGGGCATGCTGGACAGGCTCCGAAAGAGCAGCAATAGGATAGTGGAGTTTCCCTTTGATTCCGATCGCAGAAGGATGACTGTGGTCGATGACATCCCCGGCCAGGGCCGAGTTGCCTCCATGAAGGGAGCGCCTGAGGCTGTTCTCAGCCGCTGCAGCCGCATAGCCGACGCCGGCACTGTGCGTTCTCTAACCGATGAGGACAAAAGGGCGATTATGGAAAAGGCGGACGGCATGGCCAGCAGGGCCCTGAGGGTGCTGGCATTTTCCGGCAGGTCCATGAACCTGGATGAGCCCCTCTTTTTAAGCGAGGTTGAATCGGACCATATCTTCTCCGGCCTGGCCGGGATGATGGACCCTCCCAGAAAGGAGGTCATGCAGGCCATATATCTGAGCAAGGAGGCGGGGATCCGCACGGTGATGATCACCGGCGACCACCGCCTTACCGCCCGGGCCATAGGAGCCGAGTTGAAGATCGGAAACGGCGAGGTCCTGGAGGGGGCGGACCTGGAGAAGATGGGGGAGATTGAGCTTCAGGAGAAGATAGAATCCGTCTCCGTGTATGCCAGAGTCACGGCAGAGCACAAGGTCCGCCTGGTAGAGGCTCTGAAGAAGAAGGGCCATATCGTGGCCATGACCGGTGACGGGGTGAACGATGCTCCTGCGCTGAAGGCGGCGGATATTGGCGTGGCTATGGGAAAGACGGGCACCGAGGTGACCAAGGAGGCCTCGGATATGGTCATAGCCGACGACAACTTCGCCACCATAGTGGGGGCGGTGAAGGAGGGCCGCAGGATCTACGACAATATCCGAAAGGGAACCTCATATCTCCTATCGGTCAGCTTTGCCGAGCTGGCTACCATATTCATCGCTGTGGCTCTGGGCTACCCCATTCCCCTCCTGGCGGCACAGATCCTCTGGATCAATGTGGTGGCGGAGGAGTTTCCTGCTATCGGTTTGGCTCTTGAGCCGGCTCACAAGAATACCATGAAGAGAAAGCCGCGCGACCCGAAGGAGAGCATGCCCTCCCCCTCTCTCATGGCTTACACCCTGGGAATTGCCGCGGCCATAGTGGCCGGTACCCTCGGCCTTTATATGCTGGCACTAGAGTCCGGCCAGGATCTGAGCTATGCCCGGACCATGGCCTTTGTAGGGCTGGGATTCTTCACCGTCTACAACGCCTATTGCAGCCGCTCGCTGGATGAGTCCATATTCAGAATCAATCCTCTGGGCAACAAAACCCTGCTCCTGGGAATCGCCTGCTCCATAATCTCCATCCTGGCCGTGGTTTATATTCCCTTTATGCAGACCATCTTCCAGACACAGGCTCTGAGCAGGGAGAGCTGGGGCATGGTCTTGGGAGTCGGCCTGCTGGTGGTTTTGGTGGCGGAGGTCATGAAGCGGCTTTTGCCAGGGCTGCGCTGATCCCTGCAAAGGCTCAAGACAGGATTAAATAT
>CALMJN010000487.1 GCA_937864385.1 uncultured Methanosarcinales archaeon
AGCACGCTCGGGCCCGAATATATCTCCTACCGGATCACAGATCAGGAGAGGGCCGGGCAAAGAAAAAAAGGCGTGCCGCCTGCCTTGAAAGTATGGAGCATGCTGTAGGCGGCACGCCTGCCAGCTTTTTTTTAGAGTCTTAAATTTAGATTTCTTAGATTATACCGCCGGAGGCTTGAACACTACGCGCCTGCCCCCCATCTCCCCCTAGCAGGCTCAAGTGAGGCGCGCCTCCTGGCAGGCGGCTGACCTTCCCGTACGCCAGGAAAAGGTCCTCCTCGCCCAGCAGGCCCCACCCGCATCTCCAACGGGAGCCCCCAGGGCGACTCTAAATCTGGCCGCTATTACCACTCTTTACCCCACGCCCGGCAGGCTACAAATCGATGGAAATCGCATTTTTGAAGTCGATTTCAATGCAGATATGCCCATGATCAGAGCCAGGGCTGAACCGTCGACGCTAGAATTCAGTCCATGCTTACATCACATTGATCTGAACGCTGCCCCGCCCGGATACGCCATTGGCATCCTCTGCCGCCACAATGATCGTATGCCGCCCTTTGGCCAGATCGGAGGGACGGTAGCGGAAAGAATCTTTGGTGGATAGCTCTCCATCTAGATTTGAACTCCATCGATAGCTATAGGGGGCTACACCGCCTTCTGCCCTGGCTTCAAAGAGGACTTCCTTGTCTCCCTGGAGAATCTGACCTCCGCTGGGAGAGTTGATGGTGACAGTGACCTTGTCCGGGATCTTCTCCTCTGACTGGGCCGGATCCTCCTTCTGCTCTACACAGCCGGAGAAGAGCGCCAGGCAGACCATTATCAGAAATACTCGTCTCATGAAAGAGTAGACCATTTGCGGAAATTTAACACCTTCTACCAAGCTCATCTTGGGGCTCTAAAATCGGCCATCTTAAAACCGCAGGCATAAATCCAGCGCCTGATCCTGCTATTCAGCTTCTCATCTGCAGCATATGAATATCTGCCTGGTCAGGCTCCGGTGCACCCTATCGGTGTGCTTTTGCAGCAAGACAAAGCCCACCTCTTCAATCATCTCCTCAATCGATCTGTCCGACACTATGGCCATGCTTCGACCGGGCCGGATCACCCGGTATAGCTCCTCCAGGCTCTCTTTCAGAAGCAGCTCCTTGGAAGCTGCCATGATCTTGGCCGACCGGCCATAAGGTGTGTCCAGGACGGCAGCATCTATGCTGGACTCTTTAAGGGGCAGGCGCTTGGCGTCTCCCAAGAGCAGGCTGCAATCCAGGCCCTGGAGGTTGCACAGGGCTCCCCTGACCAGAGAAGGCTGCACCTCGATTCCCACCCCATTCACTCCTATGAGGCAGGCCTCAATCAGTATGCCGCAGGTCCCGGCAAAGGGATCGAGCAGAACCTCACCGGCCCGAACCTGGGTCAGGTTGACCAGAGCCCTGGCCATGCGGGGCATGAGAACGCCGGGATGAAAGAAGGGCTTCAGGTGCGGCCGGCGGGCTTCAAAGGAGCTTCTGTCTGTCCGGGCCACCTCAATTCCCAGAACGATCTTGCCCGAGGTGATGATCGCCCGCAAGAGCAGCTCCGGATGGGACAGGTCAGCCCGGTAGCCCCTCCGGAAGAGAATTCTGCCCACCTCATGCTCCACGGCATCCGCCGGCGGCGCAGCATCACGGATCCTGCGCGCCCGGATAAGATATTTTTTAGGTGGCAGTTGAAGACAGCTTGCCGCCTGCGCCAGAGCCTCTAGATCCGCCGGGCAGGCGGCCAGAACCTCTATGATCCGATGGGTCATGGCCAGACGACGACCAAGGAGCTCTACATCCAGACCTTCCGCTTCTACAATCAGGCACTGCTCCAGAAATTCGATCTCAGAAAAGCCGGTGGAGAATGCCTCCACCAGAGCCAGGGCCTCACATCGGGGAAGGCTCTCGTGCTCCCCGGAGAGCTCAAAGGCGTAGGTCTTCATATAGGCCGGGCCATCAGGCCAGGTAGCTGTTCACATCCCTATAATTGAATTTCTTGCCGGCCAGAACATTCTCCAGGAAGTTGAAGATGGCCCGGCGCACATCATCGGAGAGAAGGGGATACCAGGTGGGGCTGGCCACCACCACCGCCCGGAAGGCGAAGAATGGTGCTATGACCTCCAAGAGCTCATCGTCTCCGGTCTTCTCCAGATAGCTCTCGAAGAACAGCTCAAAGAGGTCCTTAAGGTCCCCGGTAAGGCGCAGGCTCTTCTGCACCGAATAGAAGATGTAGTTCATGGCCAGGGCAGTGATATCATCTGCCGCCTCCCCCCACTCGCCGCGGCTTCTGTCCAGGACGGTATAGTCCGTCCCCTCCCGGAACATGATGTTCCAGGGGTGGAAGTCGCCGTGCACCTGGCAGAGGCGATGGGCTTTGCTCCTAAGGAGCCAGCGCCAATCCACGCAGATCTTCTCAATCTCCGCCAGCTCATTTTCCTCCAGGAAGCTGGGGCTGTCCGGATAGTCGTCCAGTATGCCGAAGATGCACTCGCCATCTCCCACGGTCTCCCGGATCTTGCGCAGATAAAGGGGAGGACAGTCATGCTTTGTGGCATGAATCTCAGCCAGATAGTCGGATAGGGCCAGCACCCGGTCATAATCCAGATCAGTTGCCCCGTTTTCTTTCACCCTCTCCAGGTCGAAGAAGTACTCTTTGCCCTCGATCTTCTCCATGAGCAGGAAGTATTCCCGAGCATTACCCGCCGAGACCAGCTTGCCTTTCTCGGTGAAGTAGCCCACATCCAGGGACCTGACGTGCTTGGGAAGATGATTAAAGGAGGAATTCTGCCAGATCATGATCCTGGCCCGGTCTGAGAAATGATCGTGGCCGAAGCCGTGCTGCACTCGCATGGAAGAGATGACGGCGGAGCCCTTCTTGCCTCCCGCCTCATACTCCACCAATAGTGGCGAGCCATATCCGAATCCCTTTACATCCTCGGTTGTAGCTATGGTCTCGCCCATCTTACGGGTGCTGACAAGGACCAGATCCCGGCCGTAGAGCCTCTTCAGATATGCTTCCAGGTTTGCTTTTTTCAGATCCAAGAGAGAACACCTCCTTGAGAATGGAGCCTTCAGGTCCCCATCTGCCAGCTATGCAGATACTTCTCCTGCTCCGCAGTGAGCTTCTCCGTCTCCAGGCCCA
>CALMJN010000488.1 GCA_937864385.1 uncultured Methanosarcinales archaeon
ACTCCGCATCTCTGCGCTTTATCTCCGCGGAGGATCTGGAGAAAGAGGGATACGGAGAGTTCTCCAGGCTCTTTGCTGATGAGAAGCCGGAAAGCAAAGTGGCAAAGGCCGATCAGGAAAAGGAAAAAGAGCTTGAGACTGCCACCTTCGCCGCCGGCTGCTTCTGGGGAGTGGAGTCCATCTTCAAGCAGGTAAAAGGTGTGGTGGAGACTACAGTGGGCTACACCGGCGGCAGCACACCCGATCCCAACTACCGCCAGGTCTGCACCGGTATCACCGGCCACGCCGAGGCGGTGCAGATCAGGTTCGATCCCAGGGTCGTCTCCTACGAGGAGCTGCTCTCTCTATTCTGGCGGATGCACGATCCCACCACCCCGGACCGCCAGGGGCCGGATGTGGGCAGCCAGTACCGCTCCGCCGTCTTCTTCCACAACCAGGCGCAGAAGGTTGCAGCGGAGAGGTCAAAGCAGGAGTTCGACCGCTCAGGGGTCTATAACAACCCGGTCGTCACCCAGATCGTCCCAGCCTCCTCCTTTTATCCGGCGGAGGAGTACCATCAAGACTACTTCGAGAAGCAGGGCGGCAGAGGCTGCCATGTGCTGAGGAAGAGATAAAGCGGCTTTGCCCAATCGGAAGACGAAAAAAGAGGGCGCTCCCGGAAAATCTACACTCCCAGGGCATTTATAGCCGCAATAAGCTCAGCGAAGGCCTCCATCTCCAGATCCAGGACCTCCTGCTCGTTCATGGAGATGCTCATTTCCCCGTCCACGGTGAGCTGGTCCGGCCCCCGGGCCACGATCCTCTCTCTGCCGTCCCGGGACAGCGCCCTCTTGATCTCCTTCTCATGAGCCAGGGTCCGTCCCGGGATGATCACCGTATCCTTGACCAGGGCGAGGTCCAGATTCTGGAAGTCCTCTATGGTTATCAGGCAGCCTATGTCCTTTTCCAGCCCAAGCACATTGACCTTGTCCGCCCTCTCCTTGAAGATCTCTTTCAGCAGGGGCAGGGCGGTTCGGCTGGTTATAATGGTCGCTCCCCGGCGCTGCTCCGGCAGGCTGGCCACCATCTCCGGATGGCGGGCCAGAGCAAAGGGCGCCCCTGTGACCGGGTCCCAGAGGGGGGTTCCCGTCACCCGCAGGCGGTGGGCTTTTGCGGTCTCGGTCACTATATCCCGGAACTCCTCTATGCTGTGCGGGGTTATTCCCGGCATTATGGGGGCATTGCCCAGTATCAGCCCCTGGTCCCGGGAGTTGGCGAATCTCATCAAAATTATGCCCTTGGCTCCCATATCCTCCAGATCGGAGCAGGTCTTCTCCAGCACCTCTCCATCGTTTACCCCCGGTATGAGCACGGCAGCGCAGTAGACCTGGCAGTTCTGGCAGAAGATCTCCAGGTTGGCTAGCGCAATCTCCGCATTCCTGTCGTTCATATACTTACGCCGCAGCAGGGGATCGGTGGCAAAGACGGTAAAAGAGACCTCCATAACCCCCGCCTCCACCAGAGCGGCGGCATCATCCGCTTTCTTGAATCCCTTTCCCGAGGTGTAGCCTAAAGAGACGGGCACCATGCCCTGAGAGAGGGTCTTGGTCAGGGGCAGAAGGGCGGGGTAGCAGCTGAGATCCCCTCCCCCGCTGATGGTGACCTTGTCCGGTATGCTGCCCATGCATTTCGATGCCACCTCGAAGAGGACGGTATCCATGGGCTTGAATCCGGGGTAGCCCTCGAATATGGCCCGGGAGCAGTAGTCGCAGCCCTTCTGAAAGGGCATGCAGAACTTGCAGCCGAAGGGAGGGACATCCTTGACTCCCTTAAAATAGCAGTAGCTGCAAAAGCCATTGCAGTCCAGGCCCGGCCTTCCACCCACATCGGCAAGTACTTCCATGCCTTAAGCAGCTTTGCCGCAGGCTAAATAGGTTTTGGGCTTGGCTTGGGAACAATGGTGCAAATTGGCAATGTATCTGGGAATGTATCTTGTGAATATGTCTGTGAATATGTCTGTGAATATGTTTGTGAATGCATCTGTGAATGCATCTGTAAATGGGATCTGAGAGTGGACCTGAGAACGGATTGGAAATGGATCTGAGGATAAATGAGATCTGGGAAGAAATGATCCTGGCAGAGGATATCTCATGAGCCATGATCCCGAAAAAGATGATCTTTAGAGATATAATGATGGAAATATAGATATACTTTTAAACACCTTGGCCAAGATATATCGTCTTAATAAGGGTCCGGGCAATGAAGAGAAGGGCTTTTAGGGGCAGAGGGGGAGCAGATGGACATGGGCAAGGACGGCAGCATCGGGGCGATGGAGGCGGCCTTTGTACATCAAAGAGGTTGAGCTGAAGAACTTCAAGTCCTTCGGCAGGAGCGTCCGGGTTCCCCTGAAGAACGATTTTCTCACCGTCACCGGTCCCAACGGCAGCGGCAAGTCCAATATCGTGGATGCCCTGCTCTTTGCCCTGTGCCTGTCCAGCTCGCGGGCCATGCGTGCCGAGAGGCTGCCCGACCTGATCTACCGGGGGGAGGGCTCCAAAAATCCCGATTTTGCCGAGGTTAAAGTCCGGTTGGACAACTCCAGCCGCAGCTTTCCCCTGGACGCCGACACCATAGAGGTCTCCCGAAAAATCAAGGTCAAGGGAGACAAGTATGCCTCTTCCTATTATTTTAACGGCAAGTCCTGCAGCCAGACCGAGCTGCATGAGCTTCTGGCCAAGGCGGGAATAACCCCGGAAAGCTACAATATTGTGATGCAGGGCGATGTCACCCGTATCATCGAGATGACGGCCATGGACCGCCGGAAGATCATAGACGAGATCGCCGGCGTCGCCGAGTTCGATGAGAAGAAGAAGAAGGCCATGGAGGAGCTGGATGTGGTAGCTGAGCGCATCGGCCGGGTGGATGTGATAATCGAGGAGGTGGCGGATCAGCTCTCCCATCTCAAGGCGGAGAGGGACCGGGCCCTCTCCTACCAGGCCCATCGGGAGGAGCTGGCCCGCCAGCAGGCCTTCCTCCTCCTGGCGAGGCTCAAGGAGGCCTCCATAGAACTTGCGGCCCTTCATGAGGAGATGGCAGGCCTAGAGCAGAAGGGCATAAGCCTGCAAGAGAAGGCGGAGGAGAAGAGGCAGCAGTTCTCGGAGCAGGATGCCAGGCTCGCCTCCCTCAGCTCGGAGATCACCCACAAGGGAGAGGACGAGCAGATCGCAGTCAAGAGGAGGATAGAGGAGATCAAGGGGGAGATCTCCCGGGAGGCGGCCCGGCTGGAAATGCTGGAAAAGAGCCTCTCCGAGATAGAAGATCAGCTGAAGAGCTGCTTCAAGCAGACGGGGAGCCTGCAGTCTGAGGCCAAGTCCCTGGCGGAGAAGATGGGTGACTCAAGCCTGCGCGCCGCCAGCCTGAGGGGCGAATTGGATGACCAGCTTGCTTTGCAGGGAAAGGCCCAGGAGAGCCTGGCCCGGGCCGATGCCAGGTTCACCTCTTTGCGGGATGATCTGGCTGCTGCCAGGCAGATCCGGGAGGAGGCGAAGTCAAGTTTGGGTGACCTGGTCCGGGAGAGGGACAGGCTGCTCGACGCCACCAGGCGGGGAGGACTGGAGAAAGAGGAGCTTCTCTCAGGAATAAAAGAGGCAGAAGAGGGCCTCTCCAGCCTGGAGCAGGATGAGAAGATTCTCCGGTCGGCTCTGTCCTCCCTCAACAGCCGGGCCATGAGCCTGGAGAAGGATAGAGACGACCTGGAGAGCGGTCGGCAGAGGCTTCGCCGGGAGATGGCAGAGGGAGATCGGGAGCTGCAGCGTCTGCAGAGCGAATTTGCCAAGAGCGACGGCCGGATGAGGGCCGCGGAGGAGAAGTCAGGATACAGCCGGGCGGTGGAGGCGGTCCGGTCGGCCATGAAGAGGCAGATCTTGCCGGGCCTCTTCGGGACCATATCCGAGCTGGGTGTGGTCGACCCGGCCTATTCTGCCGCTCTGGAGGTGGCGGCGGGAGCCCGTCTGCAGAGCATAGTAGCCGCCAGCGATGGCGATGCCTCCCAGGCCATAGAGTATCTCAAGAGATCCCAGATCGGGCGGGCCACATTCCTGCCTTTAAACAAGCTGGAGCGGGGCAGCCTGCCCTCCCGGCCCAACCATCCGGGAGTGGTGGACTATGCCCTCAACCTGGTGGACTTCGATGCAAAATTCCTGCCTGCTTTCTGGTATGTCTTCCGGGATACCCTGGTAATGGACAGCCTCTCCTCCGCCCGGCCCCTCATGGGCCGCTACCGCATGGTCACGCTAGAGGGAGACCTGGTGGAGAGGTCGGGAGCCATGACCGGAGGCCATTACCGCTCCAAGATGAAGTTCGCCGCTGAGGAGAGGTCCAGGATCATGGAGCTCTCGGCTAAGATCGCCTCGGCAGAATCGGAGCGCTCCGAAAGGCTGGACAAGATGGACCGAATCGAGGAGCAGATCTCTCACATCTCCCGGGAGGTGGAGGAGCTTAACCGGGAGATATCCAAGAAGACCTTCCAGATAGATGAGATGGGCTCCGCCGGCCCCCGCCTGGAAAAAGCCATATCGGAGAAGAGAGAGCGGCTGGCGGCCATGGACGGAGAGTCTCTGAGCTACAAGGAGCAACTGGGCACCCTGGAGTCCTCCATAGCCGGCTCGGAAAAAGCCCTCTCTTCCGCCCAGGAGAAGATAGACCGGCTGGAGGAGGAGCTGAAGGGCTCAGAGATCCCCGATCTGAACAAACGGGCCGATGCCGCCGGCCTGGAGGTCAAGAGGCTGCAGGAGAGGATCAGTGCCATCGATGCGGAGATGCTCAAGGACAAGATCAGAGAGGATGCTCTTCAAGAGAAGCTCGATGAGCTCTCTGCCCGCCGGGCCTCTTTAGAGGAGAAGAAAGCGGAGGCTCTGGCCAGAAAGAGCGCCGGAGCGGCGTCCATGGCAGAGCTCAAGGAGAAGCTGGCCGCCTCTCTGGCCCGAGAGGAGGAGATCGAGGGCGAGCTGCACGGCCTCAAGGGGGAGAGGCTTAAGCTGCTGGAGAGGACCCTGGCCTTGCAGAAAGAGGCGGAACAGGCAGAGAGGGAGTGGGACAGGATCGAGGCCCGCAAGAGTGCCACCGCCTCAGCCAGAGAGGCTATCCTTTCCAGAGTTTTAGAGCTGCGAGGCCAGATCGAGAGCTGTGGGGTGGACTCCAACCAGGAGCCGCCCAACTCCGAGATCGTGGCAGAGAAGATCCGGGCATTGGAGCAGGCCATGAGGGATATGGAGCCGGTGAATATGCTGGCCATCCGGGAGTACGATCATGTCCAGACCAGGCATGACACCCTGGCCCAGAGAAGGAATACCCTGGCGGCGGAGAGGGAGGCGATCATAGAGAAGCTGGACAAGTACGACCAGATGAAGAGGGAGGCCTTCCTGACCAGCTTCACGGAGATAAATCAGAACTTCAAGGAGATCTTCCGGGAGCTCTCCCGGGGGGAGGGCGAGCTGATATTGGAGAGCCCGGAGGATCCTCTTTCGGCGGGAATGACCATCAAGGCCCGCCCGGCGGGAAAGCCCTTCCACCGCCTGGAGGCCATGTCCGGGGGAGAGAAGAGCCTCACCGCCCTCTCCTTCATCTTCTCCATACAGATGCACCGTCCCGCTCCCTTCTATGCTATGGATGAGATAGACATGTTTTTGGACGGGGCCAATGTGGAGCGGGTGGCCAGGCTGATCAAGAAGATCTCCGCCAGGGCCCAGTTCATAGTGGTATCGCTGAGAAAGCCCATGATACTGCAGTCCAGGTACACCCTGGGGGTGACCATGCAGGAAAACAACATCACCACGGTAACAGGCATAGCCACCGGCTGAGGAAGAGGTCCAGAGATGATGGAGAGTGAGGTGGAGTTCGAGCTGGGAGAGCCGGCTGAGGTTTTGGTGGACCTGGCCCGAAGGGGGGAGATAGATCCCTGGGATATCGATATAGCCCTGGCCACGGAGAAGTTCCTCCAGTATATCGACTCTCTGGAGAGGAGGGATCTGAGAATCCCGGCCCGAACCCTGCTTTATGCCAGTATTCTGCTTCGGCTCAAGTCCGACCAGATGGAAGGGCAGGAGGAAGAAGAGGAGATCGAGCCGGAGGAGATAGAGGAGGCAGCGCCTCAGCGGGAAGAGGTTTTAGACCGGCTTCCCCGTCCCCCTCTGCGCCGGCATACCAAGCGCCCGGTGACCCTGGATGAGCTGATATCGGAGCTTAAAAAGGCGGAGGTGGTGGGCAGGAGGAAGGCCATGAGAGAACGATGGCCCCTCCTGACGGAGGAGAAGATCCTGGATCCCTCTCATGAGGAGGGCATAGAGGAGAGGATCAAGGCTCTCGGCCCCATCCTGGACGAGATGTTCACGGAGAAGACCCTCCTCACATTCCAGGAGATAAACATCAGAGACGGCGCCGCCCAGGAAGGGGTCACCAACTACATCTCCCTTCTCTTCATGGCCCAGAGAAGGACGGTGTGGCTGGAGCAGGAGGAGATCTTCGGGGAGCTGTTTGTGAGCAGGCATGCTAGAGCGGACGATCTTGCTGGATAGGTTATGCTGCTGGCCATGCTCATCCAGGGCTATCTCCCGATCTGCTGGCCAGAATTTAGTTTCTGATGGACCATGTTCTCGCGCAATATTTGTCCAGGGATATGCGGCCCTGATAGATTATCTCGACTATATCCCGAATGCAATTTCCCTATCAGTAAGCCATTGTGAAATGGTTTCACAAGTGGTTCATATCATCTCTCTCAGAAGAATATCGCTTACTGGTATCTATTATTTCATTAGTATCCGCAGGATTGCTCTTTTCACAAAACATGCAGCCCCGTCTTATTCGGTATCGTCTGGATGTTGTGAAATACTAATTCTCCTTCAAATAGCCTTTTATTTTCCAAAAAAAGCCCTAATATCAGTTTTTAACCTTTAACTACAGCTACCAACTACCAGAAGATATATATACAACCAAAAGATAGGTTATTATTGTGCCAGAAGGGCCAGACAGGTTGTCTGATCACATCAAGATAGGATGAATACAGAAGTATTATCCATCTGAGGGGATGGATGAATCTTCATAAAATCTTGATAATGAAATTGGGAGGCGAGGGGCAAATACAGAGACGGGATCGGCCAGAACTAAGGAAATAATTTGAGGCTGGCCGCGGCCTGAATGTGTTTGACGCTATCTGAAGCATAAAGTCACCATAAGGGGATG
>CALMJN010000489.1 GCA_937864385.1 uncultured Methanosarcinales archaeon
TCGCAGAAAAGACAACTTGTGGGATGATTGGTCAGGGCTAAAAGCATCTCCAGGGTGTTCCGCCTCATCTCCTGAAGCTCTTCGGTCCGGGTCTCTACCACCATGCCCTCCCGGGCCGGGGTGTTGCAGGCTGTGGGATAAGAGGCCATGCCCTCCACCGCGACGATACAGAGCTTGCAGGAGCCTACTGGCTTGAGGTCCGGATGGTGGCAGAGAGCCGGGATATATACGTCTGCCTTGCGCACTGCATCCATAATGGTGGATCCCTGGAGAACCTCTACCTCCTGACCATCGATCTTGAGTTTAATTGCCGACATGTTCCAACCGCGCCTGCCAAGGGTGGGGATTGATTATATTAGAAGGTTGCCGTAATCACTTAAATGGTCCTAAAAAATAAGCGAATATGCTTGCAGAACTGGCTTTGGCCAGGAGGCCGGGGGAGAATCGCCCGGGCAGAGCCTGAGCTAAAGAAAGCAATTCAATCGCAGCAGATCCTGGGCATTTCAATGGCCAGAGAAAAGAAAGGCCCAGATGAGTTGTAGCTAAAATTGCTTTAATGGCTGAATTTATTGAGAAACTGAGCGGCAATGGAATTCCAACCCATTGCAAGGCAGATAAGATTCTAAGGATGAAAGGATTCAGAAACATAATATTCCATAGATGTGCAAGATCGACGATCCTACTTGACCTGCAAGATTATTGCGGAGAATCAGGCAGACTTCAGCCAATACAGGGAAATCGACCGAGCCCGCCGGGAAAATCAAATCCCTCGGTGATAGAATACGATTCATCATCCTCCAGCTCAGCCTGTATAGACCGCCCATTTGCAGACTCATACCCTCCATCCCATCCCTCATTTCAGGTGCAATCGCCGACCATAAACCCCGTAAGACAAAATCATCTCCTCCATCTTCACATTCTCCAAAGCTGCCAAAGGATACTGTTATATTCCCCTAGAGTGTGACAGCCAACCTCATGCCAGGCAAAGTCTCGCACAGTTATGCTTTTCGCGGCTCGGAAGAGCCGCTTATTGGAAAGACCATCGGGGATATGTTTGATGAAATAGCGGAAAAATACCCCGATAACGACGCAATAGTCTCCATCCACCAGGGCAAGCGTTACACCTATCGAGAGCTGCAAAAAGAGCTGAACCGCGCCGCCAAAGGCTTCATGGCCCTGGGCCTGAAGAAGGGCGACCGCCTGGCCATCTGGGCCACCAACCTGGCCGAGTGGATCATCACCCAGTTCGCCACGGCCAAAGCGGGCATAATCATGGTCAACATCAATCCCGCCTACAGAACCCACGAGCTGGAGTATGCTCTTCGCCAGTCCGAGGCCCAGGCCCTGCTGCTCATGGACCGCTTCAAGAGCTCTGATTATATCCAGATGTTCTTCCAGGTCTGCCCCGAGGCCAGGGATGCCAGGCCGGGAGAGATCCACTCCGAGAAGCTGCCCTTTCTTCACACCGCAGTCGCTATTCGAGGGGAGAAGCCCTCCAGCATGTACTCCTGGGATGAGGTCTTGAAGATGGGTGACGCCCTCCCCGATGAGGCCCTGCAGGAGCGGGCGGAGAGCCTGGACTTCGATGATCCCATCAACATCCAGTACACCTCAGGCACCACCGGCTTTCCCAAAGGCGTGGTTTTGACCCACCATAACATCCTCAACAACGGCTACTTCATCGGCGAGTGCATGAATTTTTCAGAAAAGGACCGCCTCTGCATCCCCGTACCCTTCTACCACTGCTTCGGCATGGTCCTCTCCAATATGGCCAGCATGACCCACGGCGCCGCCATGGTTTTGCCCTCCGAGTACTTCGATCCGGTGGCAGTGATGTCCGCGGTGGAGAAGGAGCGCTGCACCGCTCTGCACGGCGTTCCCACCATGTTTGTGGCCGAGCTGGAGCACCCCGACTTCTCCAACTACGACTTCTCCAGCCTTCGCACCGGAATCATGGCCGGCTCGCCCTGTCCTATAGAGTTCATGAAGAAGGTGAGCTCTCTCATGAACATGAGAGAGGTGGTGATCACCTACGGCCAGACCGAGGCCTCCCCCGGCATCACCCAGACGCGGGACCAGGATTCCCTGGAATTGAAGACATCCACGGTCGGCAGGGCCCTGCCCAACGTCGAGGTCAAGATTATCGACCCGGCGACCGGCGATGAGGTGCCGATCGGCGTGCAGGGCGAACTCTGCAGCCGCGGTTATCATGTCATGAAGGGCTACTACAAGATGCCCGAGGCCACGGCCAAGACGGTCGACAGCGACGGCTGGCTGCACACCGGCGACCTGGCGATCATGGACAAAAACGGCTATTGCAAGATTACCGGCCGGATCAAGGACATGATCATTCGCGGCGGTGAAAACATCTACCCGCGGGAGATCGAGGAATTCCTTTACTCCCAC